>JALSKP010000341.1 GCA_026988815.1 Myxococcales bacterium
AGATTAAGAATATTGATATCAAGGCGTTACACACTAACGACGATACGGATTTGCCTGCTGTCGGCATGTTCATTGATAACTCGCCTAAATTTATCTTGGACGGTTGCCGGATTGAAGTTGCCGATGGCCTTAATGGTCCTGATGGAAGTGATGTTGCAGCAGGTGCGGATGGGGGTGACGGCACATCGGGTAGTAACGAAATTACGTTGCGGCGTGCAGCTTGTAAAATTCGTTCTGTCTCCGGCGGTCATGGTGGCTCAAGCTCTTGTGGAAGTGGGGGTGGATCAGGCGGACGCACTGCTGGCTCTAGTGCCACCGGCGTATGTTGGGATACGGCGACGCCGGGGTTTTCAGGACAAAACCAGGGTGGCGCTGGTGGGGCGGTCGGTTCCTGGTCCGGAAACAGTTGGTCATCTTTACCCATAGCTCCGGCAGACGGAGTTGCGGGTTTAGCTGGTATCGCTGACATAACCTTAAATGGTGCACATGGAAACGGGCTCGCCCCAACGGGATTTCGAGGTGTTATTGGATCAAAAGGAATTATCGGACGCCCAGGGAAGGGTGGCGGTGGAGGAGGCGGTGCGGTCGGTGTTTACGCTGGTGATGGGCGCTACTACTCAGGTGCAAGCGGCGGTGGAGGTGGCGCGGGTGGCTGTGGCGGACTGGGCGGTCAACCCGGCTATGGCGGTCAATCTTCAATCGCAATCATCGTTCGAGATAGCGAAGGTGTTCAAATTCTTAACTCCTCACTAAATCCAGGAAAAGGTGGTGACGGTGGAAAAGGGTCTCGCGGCGGTGCAGGCGGAATCGGCGGACTCGGCGCAGATGGTGGCAAGTCTTTAGCTTATGGTTCGTCCGATGCTAACCGAGACGGCGGAATCGGAGGAAATGGCGGAAAAGGTGGGGCAGGTGGCGCTGGTGGTGACGGATCCGGCGGAACCTCGATTGGCATTGTGTGTATCACGATGGAATCGATCGAAACGGCAGGCACAGCGGTACATCTGGGTGTGGGAGGAAAAACACCTTCCACAAACGAGGTTTCCGAACCGATGAAAACGTTTCTTTGCCCAATTAACAACTAACAATCTCAAGGATTGATGGTAGGGCCAAGGAAGGCCCATGGAATTCTTAATTTAACTATAGCAGCAAATTGGATGCTGCGTGCAGGGTCGAGGAACGACCCAAGGAAAAACAATGGAAAATATGACAATCGGTTTTAGGGTTCTTACAAGACCGCAAATCAAGATGCTCTCGATGTTCTTAGTTCTTTCGGTCTTACTTTTAGTGAGTTCATCCGTTTTTGCGGGCGGCGGGATGCCTTGGGATAGTCTTCTCTCTCGTTTTCTGGGTTCTTTGCAAGGGCCTGTTGCGAGGGGAGTAGGCATCATCGCAATTATCGCAACTGGTTTGATGTTCGCGATTGGCGAAGGTGGTGGTTGGTTCAAAAGAGCAGCTGGGATTCTTGTCGGTCTATCACTGGCATTCTCCGCCAGCACTTTCGTCGGCACTCTCGGTGCGCAGGCAGGTGGGGCGTTAATCTAATGGAAGAATCAACCCCAATCGGATTTTATGTTCCTGTTCATCGGAGTCTGACCGAACCCGTTCTAATGGGCGGCGTTCCGCGGACCGTCGCTATCCTAAACGGAACGTTTACAGCAGCGTTAGTGATGGGCTTGTCGTCCTTTTGGGTGTTGCCATTTTCTCTCACATTTCACCTATTTATGGTCAGTGCGTGCAAGGTCGATCCAGACATCGCCGGCGTTGTTCTTGAAAATATTAAACAACCGTCGCATCTGGAGGTCTGACGTGCTTTTTCTTAAAGAATATAAAAATAAACCCAATCTCATTGCAGATCGGCTTGTCTGGTCAGCTCTTGTCTCTCCGGGTGTTGTGGAGCAAAAAGACGGGCTACTGCAAACGACTATACGGTTTAGGGGGCATGATTTGGAGTCAGCTACCTTAAATCAGCAGGTTGCAAATGCGGGGCGTCTTAACAACGCTCTGAAACGATTGGGCGGTGGGTGGTCCATTTTCGTGGAAGCCCAACGCAATGTTCATAAAGAATATGAAGTATCGGACCACGGACACCCGTTAACACGATTGCTTGATTATCAACGAGGTAGGTCGTTTAAAAAGGGGGATCACTTTATTTCTGAGTACTTTTGTACGTTTGTTTTTGCGCCTCCGACAAAGCGAAAAAAGGGGGCATTGGCGTTTCTATTTTCATCGTCGAAAGTTGATGATGTTGAAAAATCGAGATCTGAGGGGCTTGAGCAATTTGAGAAAGAAGTCGAATCGATTATTTCTTTATTTCGTGGAGTTTTCCACGACGTTCATCGACTCGATGATTCGGAAACATTGACCTACCTCAGATCGACAATTGGAACCGAACGTCATCCCATGGTGGCACCTGAAACACCGGTATTCCTTGATGGGCTTCTTCCAACACAAAATATTGAAGTGGGTTTGGAATTAAATATCGGGAAAAATCACCTGCGTACGATGACGATACGGTCGTTTCCAAATCAGACCTTCCCCGGAATGTTAGATAGTTTGAATCGCTTAGGATTTCCGTACCGTTGGGTGTCGAGGTTTATTTTCTATGATAAATCAGAGGCACTGTCTGAGATGAAGAAGTATCAAAGACGGTGGTACTCTCAGCGTCAAGGTCTGATGTCGCTTGGATCGGAGTTGTTGGGTGGTGGAGCATCGGCGCTTCAGAATAATGACGCAATCAACAAAGCCACGGACGTGGACGCCGCGATTCAAGTCGTCGCTGACGATTATGTTGCGATGGGCCTTCTAACAACCACTGTCACTGTTTGGGGTGAAGATGAGGAAGAAGTTGCTTATCGATTTTCAACGGTCAAAGCGGTCATTGAATCACGAGGGTTCGCCGTTATTGAAGAGACGTTTGGCGCTCTGACTGCTTGGCTTTCATCGCACCCTGGTAATGTTTATGCCGGTGTACGACGGCCAATGTTGCATACTCTAAATCTTTCTCATCTATTGCCAACATCTTCGATTTGGCCTGGCCCATCGGAACATACCCACCTCGATGGCCCACCACATATCCTTACCAGTTCCGGGAGCACTCCCTTTGGCCTATGCACGAATGTGAACGATGTCGGCCATACGTTGATTCTTGGCCCTACAGGGGCCGGAAAATCGACCTTATTGGCTTTATTAGAGCTGCAATTTCTTAAGTATGAAAATGCTCAGGTCTTTATTTTTGATAAAGGCGGATCTGCCAAGGCGGCGACTTACGGTGTTGAGGGAGAATTCTATAAGTTGTCAACTGAGAAGGGCGGTCTGGTCTTTCAACCCCTTCGTGACGTGGATTCAGATGTAGAACGAACATGGGCGCTAGAATGGATTTCCGATATCGTAGTTTCTGCGAATGTCGAGTTGACGCCAGATCGGCAAGAGTTGATTTGGTCGGCGCTTGTTGCGGTCGCAGATCATGAACAGCACCAACGATCGTTATCGACCTTTTCGGTCCTTGTTCAAGATTTCGATATTCGAATGGCGCTCCAGCCATTTATTGACGACGGGCCATATGCTGCTTTGTTTGACGGAAGCGACACGAACGTTCGTCTCGCGACATGGACGACGTTTGAGATGGAGGAGCTCATGCAAACGAAAGGCGCCGTTGCTCCAACTCTATCCTACTTGTTTCATCGGCTTGAAAAATCATTCAATGGTCGTCCGACGCTTCTCGTTTTGGATGAAGCGTGGATGTTTTTGGATAATCCACAATTTTCCGAAAAAATAAGGGAATGGCTAAAGGTGCTCAGAAAAAAACGCGTTTACGTCATTTTTGCAACACAATCGATTGCAGATGCCGTGAGCGCGTCAATAGCCTCTGCGATTCTCGAAAACTGTCTTACCCGAATCTATCTGCCTAACAATCGCGCGCTTGAGCCAACTCTGAAACAATATTACGAGGTTCTTGGTTTAAATGATCGCCAGATTCAAATTTTAGCATCAGCTACGCCAAAAAGACAATATTACTATCAGTCGCCGCTCGGTGACCGTCTTTTTGATTTGTCTTTAAGTTCGTTGGAGTTGGCTTTTTGCGGCGCTTCCACTCCAGACGACTTGCGCGAGCTCGATCGAATCCGTCGTCAAAGTGGGGTATCGGGATTTGCGCCAGCCTGGCTTCGAAAGCACGGGTTCCACGAAGACTCTGATCTCTTAATGGACGTGATGGGGCACAGTTTAGAGCAAACTGTCCGTCACGATCCCTTCCCCGTTATTCTTAAAGGAGAATTAAAATGAAAAATATTTCGATATTCATATTTACAATCGTTCTTTCGATCAGCTTCACAAAGAAGAGTGAGGCGTCCATATGGGATGGCGACGCTGCGATGCTCGCGGCCCAAATTTCAACCCAAGTTCAAGTTGCGGCTGGTGTTTATCAGCAGATTCAAAACGTAAAGAATACGGCCGAACAACTTAAGTTCGCCGTTAAGAATGCACAGCAACTCGATCCAACGCAGATTGCTCAATTACAAGGCGCATATTATAACCTTGATGCGGTATATCGCCAGTCAAGAGGCCTGGGGATGCAGTGGGGCGGTATCGCCGCAAAATACGACAAAAAATACGAAGCCTACGACCCGAAGATTCATAATGAGGCTACCTACGAAAAGAAGCGAAAGGAGTGGGCGTCGGAAACGGACGATTCCATTCGCGCCGCGATGCTTTCGCACGGGGTCATCTCCTCATACAAAAAACGATACGCGGACATAGATGCGATGCTGGCAGCGTCCCGTGGGGCCACGGGGCAGTTGCAAGCCATTCAAGCAGCAACGGAGATATCCGGGATTCTGGCGAAACAATTAACAGAACTTACGCAACTTATCGTAGTTGACTCCCGTGCGCGGATGACGTTTTTGAAAGAGAAAATTGCAAAAGAGGAGGCGGCAAAGAAGCACACAAAAACGAAAAAAATGATGCGTAATTATAACAAGAAGAAAACCCGCGCCCCCGTCGTGAAAAAGAAGTTCGATAGGATTAAGTAAATGGATACCCATATCATGACAGACGTGTTGAACGTTGTGCTTAACGTGTTCAATTCAGGTGCGTCGAAATTACAAGGTGGTGGAATAGGCTTGCTCAGCGTATTGGTTTCGATCGAAACAGTCTGGGCAGGGTTGATGGTTGGGCTATCGCCAGATTCACCAACTAAGAAACTTTTCAAAAAAATGATCTATTTGGGAATTTTTACCTTCATTGTTTTGAACTGGGCAAGTATGGCTACGACCATTATGGACGGCTTCGTATGGGCGGGAACCCAGGTAGGTGGCGGCGCAGACCTCTCGATCATGCATAATCCATCAGGAATTCTTGACAAAGGGATGCAGATAACAGCGCCAATTTGGCTCCAAGCGTCGGAAGTAGGATTTATGGATGGCGAAATCATCTATCATTTGCTGACTTCCATAATTGGGCTTGCCATTTTGGTTCTCCATTTCATCATCGCAATGCAGGTGTTTATTGCGGTGATTGAATTTTATATCGTTGCCTCGTTTGGTGTTATTTTTATTCCCTGGGGCGTAAATCAACACACGAAATTTATTGCTGAGCGATACTTCGGCGCGATTTTGGCAGCGGGCACTAAACTCATGGTCACGTGGGCGTTATTGGGCGTTTGCTTTCCTATTATTCGCTCACTCAAACTAACAAAAGATCCCGATTTTAGTGAAGTAGTCACGGTAGCGTTCGGGGTCGCGACGATAGCCTTCCTAATTGTCCGTGGGCCGAGCATCGCCTCAGGGTTAATGAGCGGCTCCGCCAATCTAGGTGCAGGTGATGCGATGTCGATGGGCGCTGCAGCAATGTTGGGCGGAGCGAGTGGCGCTAGCACTGCCGTGGGAGCAGTTGGGGCAGGAGCTATCCTTGCAGGTACAGGCGGAGCAGGGGCTCCGGTAGCGGCAGCCGTTTATGGTGCAGGAAAAAACAATATGTCGATTCAATCCTTACAACAGGTTGGAAAGGCGATGAAAGACACAGGGGATAAGAAATGAATGGAAAGAATTACAAGGCAGTGGGAGAGATTGAGACCCCATACCGTCGTGCTCGCCAGATGACTGATGAGAGAATTGGAAGCGCTAGAGTTCAGGCGTTTTCGTGGCGGATTGCTACCTTTATATCGATGGGATTAAGCGCTCTCTTAGGGGCGGGTTTGATATATCAATCATCCAAAGCTCAAGTCGTTCCGTATATCGTAGAACTATCCGCCGATTCACAGGTTCGGTTGGTGGGGACACCGCTGACCGACGAATGGAAGCCTTCGCAAACACTTCGACGTACGGTTGTTGAGCGTTTTTTGAAAAACGTCCGAGAACTATCGACGGATTCGGAAGTGGTTCGGCGGTCATGGCTGGAAGCATACTCTGTTGTTACTCCAGTTTCCAAAGCACAGTTAGATCAATTTGCGGAAGACTCTAAGCCGTTCGAAAAACTCGGTGAAGAATCTCATGTTATTGAGGTGACTTCGGTCACCGCTCCTTCAAAGGACTCTCTGCGTGTCGAGTGGGCAGAGGATACTATTCTGAAATCAGGATACACCGATCGGACGGACAAGTTCGTAGGCTTGTTTACTATTTCTTATAAAAAACCCCAAAACAAAAATGAAATCAATAGAAATCCATTAGGCATTTTTATTGAACATTTTTCGTTTTCTAAAGTTCACGAGCATGGAGGCTCAAGATGAAAAAAATATTATTTGTATTCGTTTGTCAATTTACTATTTCGTGCGCGAGCGCCCCGACCGTGAAAAAAGCGTCGGTATTTGTAGAGGCCAAAAAATCTGTTGTAAAGCCCCAACCGCCTAAAACGGTTCCAGTGCCAATTGTACAACCGATTCCCGGTCAGCTTCGTCCTAACCCCAAGCTCGCTGCTCCTAAAGCAGAAGAGATTGCAAACGCGGTTAAAAATTCACGGGGCAAGACCACGGCCGCTATCATTGATGAGGCGAATCGTAAGGCGAGATCGTTACCGATTGAAGAAGGTTACTATAACGCGGTGCAGGTTTACGATTATGCGCCAGGTGTGATTTATCAGGTGTACACCGCGCCGTTGCGTCTGACGATGATTCAGTTAGGGATTAGCGAAGAAGTGATTTCGATCGCCGCAGGCGATACGATTCGTTGGTTGATCGACCAAACAACTTCGGGTGTTGGGCCAACATCTAGAGTGATGGTTTTGATTAAACCCGTTCGCAGCGGGCACGAAACGAATGTAATTATTACAACAAATCTTCGGGTGTACCAACTCGAATTACACGCTTACAAAAAGACATACATGGCATCGGTGAGTTGGAATTACCCCTACGATATGGCAACGAAGATGGCATCAAAGAGTGAGGCTAAAGCTCAAAGCGAGAAAAAAAGTGAACCGTTCAAGGTTTCGACTAGCATTGAGAAGTTGAATTTTGGCTACCAGTTTGTAGCCTCTAAAACGACGCCACCACGATGGATGCCCATTCGTGTTTTTGATGATGGAGCGAAAACGTATCTTCAATTTCGAGCTGGCACAAAAAAGCGGAAAATGCCCGCGTTGTTTCTTCTGTCAAAATCGGGAGAGCCTCAAATTGTTAATTATAGGGTGAGAGGGGATTACTACGTTGTTGACGGTTTGTTCGATCTTGCCCAATTACGATTGGGCGAAAAGAGTCCTGTTACAGTAGGGATTGAGAGGGTCAAACAATGAATTCTGAAATTGAAAAAGCGGAATCTACATTCGAATTCTCCGAAGAAGAGGTCTATCAACCGCAAGCGAAAAACGAGAATCCTGACATTAAGCGACTCCAAAAAAAACGCGTTTACGTCGTTGTTCTTGTAGCGCTATCGCTTCTGTTTTTTGTGATCGGGGTGAGCATGTTTAGTTCGTCTGAGGAAGAAACATCGGCGCCTGAGTTAGAGGAGAGTTCTATTCTCACGACGACACCTGATATTGAAAAAATGATGGAAGACTCGAAACCAAAGGACCACGAAAAAGCACTTTTGGAGAAAGAAAAAAAGCTCCACGAATCCGAATATAGTGATGTACTTAGCGAAACATCTAACGATCCGGATAAGACGAAAACAGAAGAAGAGATTAAGGCGGTTTGGGAACGAGAAAAAGTAGAGTCGGCTGGAAGATATGCAAGAGCAGCATACGGCGATGGTTTTTCTTCACGTCGGTCCTCAATTTTTGCACTAAAGGCAGAAAAACGGCCAGATCCATCTCGTCAAGCGGTGGCTCCGGGAAGTCCATCAGGTTTGGTGCCATCCCAACAAAAACCGCAAGGTAGTGATGTGGATAGTCGGAACTCCTTTTTCAAAGGGGACCACTCTAGACCCAATTACAATCTCAAGCCCCTATTGTCGGTCATTTCACGCTACGAAATTAAAGCAGGTACATTGATTCGATTGGTATTGGAAACAGCGGTGAATAGTGATCAGCCAGGATTTGTAAAAGCGCGTTTTACCGAGCCTTTATATGACACGGTGAGCGGTGAATTCTTATTGATACCGTCAGGCACAGTTATGCTTGGATCGTACAATGCGGATGTGAAGTTTGGTCAAAGCAGAGTTCAAGTCTCGTGGACGCGAATGATTATGCCAAATGGTGATTCTATGGACGTCGGTAATCTGCCAGGAACAGATTTGTCTGGTGCGTCGGGATTGGCTGATGAGGTCGATGGTCATTGGGATAAGATTCTGGCTGCTGCGTTATTGACCTCCGCTCTTTCGGCTTCTGCGGCTGCAGCGAAAGGGACACAAAACACGGATTCGGTTCGACCAGAACAAGCCGCGTTGAGTGGATTATCAGATTCGGTCCAAGAAACGGGGAAAGAAATAATAAAAAAACAATTGAAGGTCGCACCAACGATTACGATTCGAGCGGGACATGAGGTCGCTGCGTTCGTAAAACACGATCTTATACTCAAACCATACACGGAGTAAATTATGAGTAACAAAAAGGCAATGTGTCGCGTTCGGCTTACAGATGCTCAATACAGGGAATGCAGGATGATTGCGGCTCGAAAGGAGTTGAGATTGGGTTCTATTTTAGAAGAGGCATTGAAATTATTTCTTTTGAAAAAAGATGCTGGTGAGGAGATTCTATATCATCCGACTTACAGGAACACGAAAGAAATGTCGATGTACTGTGATCAGGGTTTGTCTGAGGAAGTCCGGGAAATTGCGAACAGCGAATCGTTAAAATACGTCAATGTTTTTACCACCGCGATTCTTGATTATTTGGCCAATCACAAAGACGAGGAGCAACTTCTATGGGCTTGAACATTTACGAACCAGAGGTGTTTGATAAGATTACGACTACAATTCCGAACGCTCTCATCGAATATGTTGATGAGTATGTTTCGTTTTTAAAAAGTAACGGTACCGACCAAGTAACGCGCGAGCTCGTGTTTGAAGCGATGTGCGAAGACTCACTTAACAATTGCCGGAAGCTTGTAAGTTTCCGTTCTATCGAAAGACAGGAAGAAACAAATGACAAAACAAACGAAAAATCCGTTACCGAAAATCCCAAACTACCAATCCCAAAAGTTGAAGATGTTCCCTATACGCCGAAGCGTCAAAAACAGAGTTCAAAACTTAGCGAAATTAACGGGGTCTCCGATCGATGATGTTTTCGCGTTTTTGATTGAGACGCATAAGTTGAAAAAGGTGAAGGCATTTCAAGTCTGGAAAACGAATCAGGAAGCCTGACAAATGAACGAGAATTCATTAGCATCCAATCCTATCCAAAGTAAGACAGGTACCAAATTGGAGCATTCTACATCAGCCTTAATTGGAACCATGTTTATTGGTAGATACAAGGTAATCCAATATTTGAGCGGCGGGGCATTCGGTAACGTTTACCTCGCCAAAGATACAAAAATGTTGCGTGATGTCGCGCTCAAAATTCTCAAACCGGCCAACGGACGAAATGGATATGCTCAATCTATGATTGATGCATTCATTCAGGAAGCCCAACTTGTTGCAGCGCTAACGAGTCCTCACACCGTAACGTTGCACGATTATGAAAAATATGAAAAGAACGGGAACATATATGCGTTTATGGTTTTTGAATACCTTCCTGGGTTAGACTTGGCTCGGTTCATTGCGAGTCGTGGGGCGTTAGGTATCCGGACGACTATGAATATCGCCGTTCAGATTCTGAAGTCGCTTGCCGAAGCTCACAGCACATCCAATGCAAGTAAGGCAATTATCCATCGGGATATTAAGCCTGCGAATATCATGGTCAATCTTACTGAAGTAGATGAGGAATTCGTAAAGGTGCTTGACTTCGGAATGTCAAAACTGATTGAGGGTCCGCAAACCTATAGAACGGAGAATAAGCAATTCACGGGAACACAAGGATACATGTCTCCAGAACAACGAAATTTCAGCGGCGAATTGATGCCTGCTAGCGATTTGTTTGGGGTGGGCATCATTATGTGGAGATGTTTGTCGGGTGAGCCCCGTGTCCCTTCTCGTTTCTCAAAGAATGAGGATATTATTATTGAAGATTCTCTTTGTGTTGGTGTGCCAGCCCTGAAAGAAATTATTGAGCGATTATTGAGATTCGATCCGGCGCGTAGATATCAAAGAGCTGAGGATGTGATTATTGATATTGAGCATTTGCGAATTCATCGTAGAACGAACGATCACAATATTACAGCAACTAATTTGAAGCTCGCGCTTGTTAACGCTGAAGTAATTACAGCGGGTGGAGAAGCTTCTCCGACGGTTAATGTTACAAGAACTGAGGGGTTGGAAGTCGAAGTGGATATGAGGGCGGAGTTTTCTAACGTTTCTAAAACTAAAACGAAAGATAGTAACCTGATATACATTCTCGGCGGTATGATTTTATTTTTGGTTGGCGTGATTGTCATTGGAAAAATGTTACCCCAAGATCCAAAAATAGAAAAAACACCGGAAGTCTTATTGGATTTGAATGCTAAAAAATCGCCTAAGATAACTGAAGGCTCTCAGATTGAGGAGTCGGTCAAGAAGGTAGAGCCCGAAGAAATAATATCTTCCACCCAACTTTCTCCAACAAAGTCTACCAAGAAAAAGAGAAGCTCCAAAAAATTGTTGAAGTCGATTAGAGGGGCGAACTTAGAAGTATCAGAATCTAAGAAACGAGAGAAAATAGAGAGAAAAGTCGTCGAAAAAAATCAAGTTCTCAAACCAGCGAAGCCAAAGAATGAGGAGACTGAAAAGAAGACCGATACGGAACGCGGCCTTCGTTCGTTGGATGAGTACGGACTATAACGACCCACTTAAAATGAAAAGGCGACATTATCACTTTGCACAAATACGACATTTCTACTTTGCTACTACAATCAATTTTCTTTTAACGTCCGATAAGATGGATTATGTTAACTTAGTGTTGTTACAACACGAAGACGTATGAGTATCCAATAGAGGAATTCCAATGTCATTGGTGTTATTCATGTGTCGCCTCGTTTTGATTTTGAAAGAATTTTTTTTAAAGTTTTGGGTCGGGTTTTACTCGTTAGTTTCATAAATTTCCGTTCTTGAACCATCGAAAGTCAAAGTGGTCGTTTTCAACCTCTCCGGCCATTGCTTCGTAAATTCCTTTTCGCTCTTGGCTGAATTGAGCAATAATACCGTTATTGTAACTCGGAACTTCAACGCCTTCGATCGTTAGAACTGCACGCTCCAAATCTCTAATCGTGTCCTTCCACATCATGCTGTGATAACTGAGGATATCGCCGAAAATCAATCGACTGCCAAAGCAAAAACCAGAGTTGGATTTGTGATAGCGGGATAAACGCTTGAAAAGATTCTTTATTGAATTTGTGAAAATTTCACCTTGTCGCCCTGCCAAATCCAGGGATGTTGCGATGATGTTTTCTATTGTTACCTCAAGTGGATCTTTCCCTAATTGTTCTTCGAACTTGCGTCGATGTTCGGTGTCGAACTTGTCTCCAAGGCCTGTAACTCGGAATATGTTCCTCCAGACGTCAGCGTCTATAGTCTTTCGTCCTGCACGTATCGCGTGTGTGTCTCCATCGTTAAAGCGGTGGCGTTGAAGAGCCGAGGAAACCCAGTAGGAAGCATTTTTGTTTGTCGCTTTGCCTGCTTCTGCCTGCGCCTGGTCGAGCAATTCCAAGCCCGCTTTTAGTAAACGCAATGCTTCGTCACGATGATTGCATATTTCTTCAGCTGATTTTCGTTTTATAATCTCTCTCATGTTTTAACCTCGTGTATCTCAAGGTGTCCGTCCAATTTCAGGTTAAGCTGAAAGCGTCGGCCATTATTTTGGCAAACAACGATGTCAGTTGAATCAAAATCCATTTCTTCGTCTGCCCAATCGAATAAGGCCATTCTGATGTCTTCAACGTCGTAGTCATAACTATTATTGGATTCGCGCGTTCCGTTGTTCAAGTGAATCATTCCAAACCTTCCCCAGCACTTTCGTGCTTCTTTAGGTGTGAGACGTGCACATGATGCTCTTCCCATCCTTCGCAAACGCCTTTGTAAAAAATTTCCGCTTCTCGCTCATTACTGAAGCAATGAAACCGACCTCGATTTGAGAACGAAACTTTATATCCTCGTTTTGGTGTGCCGGTATATTCGAGTTTTACGGTTAAGTTAAACTCGGTATAGTTGTGTTCTTTCGATTCAAATTTCTCATTCCCTTCCAAGTCCTTGATAGTTTGTAAGCCTATTTTTGCGAGTTGAAAAATCGCCGCATAGTTCATTTTTTCCGTTGGGATGCAATCGGAAACTAACGCTTCCACATAACTTATTTCTTTTTCGTCGACGGGATCGAATCCTTTCGAATCACCGAGTTCGATTAGTTTGTAATATTTATTTTTCATTTCTATGACCTCTCGTGTGTTGTTGTTTTCTAATTAGTTTAGTTTTGGAAATACGAATGGTTGTCTTGAATTGCGTCATAGTAAGCCTCGTCAAAATTCGCTTCGACGGTCTCAAAAATATCACCTCTCGATATGTTGCATCCGTTTTCCACTAGAAAATCCACGCCGTTTTTAGCGGTCTTGAACCGCTCGCAATTGCGAAGAATGAAGTCAATAGCCTCCTCGTTTCGCTCTTCCTGATTGTCCAAATTGTTAATTTCGTTGATTGCTTGGTTCTTTGATTCTGGCATCGTTTTTCCTTTTTTTGGTGTTCGCCGTTAGGCAACGCAGTTGGCGCGCTAACACCGGTTAATTACCGGAACGCATCAACGCTCTTAGTGTTCTGTCACACCCCAAAGTGGTAGCTGCACAAACGGGAACGCAGTGGGAGTGCGGAAGCGTAGACCGAAGGTCAACGGCGTGGGTTTACAGGTTGCTAAGAATGTCTGATGTTTTTTGTTTGTCCTGAAGGGAAAACATACTCACAAACGAAAACCGAAGTTTTCACATCGATAGTGCCGAGGAACGAGGCCGAAAAAAATAATGCTTTGATGGAAAATTGAAGGAAGTTAAATTGCCTTTACTCGGCAACGGTGAATTCTTGAGCCGTTCTTTCGAATTATAACGTTATACTCGTTAGTTGTGTGCTCCACTAACTGAACCTCGGCTTTAATCCTTTTAGTTCCTGCGCAAGGTATGCCGTTGTCGATAGCATAAGCTATGATTTTCTTATCCGTTTTCGTAAGGTGTGAGCCGTCTAATATAGATATTTTTGTCGTCATGTTGTTGTTCTCCGTTTCTGGTTTTGGTGTGTTTAGGCGGCGCTTAAAACGCTTTCACTGCTTGCAAGTTCCGTTAGATACTCGGCGGCTTCGGTTGCCTTTCTTGCGCACGTTGCGACGGCGTAAGGGTCGCTTTTTAGTAATCGTTTCCAGTCTTTAATGTAGACCGCATGCTTTAAGATTGCACCTACTCCGAACTGAGCCGAAAGAAACGCACTCGTAAACTCGGCTACTAATTCTTCAGCGGCGTATGTTTCTTCTTTGAACCGTGGTTGTAACTCTCTATCGAGCCTTGTTTCGTGTCCAGTCCAGTGTCCTAGTTCGTGGAACAACGTTGAATAGTAATCGTTCTCCGTATCGAACAATTCCATTTTTGGCATTCTTATAAAATCCTGTCTGAAATTATAAGCGGCTATGGTCTGGCCGTCGGTACGCAATTCGAAATCGATATTTCCTAAAAAGTTCTCGATGTCTTCGTTTATTGAAACCTCGTTTTGTGCCTGTGTTTTGATGTTCAACCCGTCGCATTGCTCAGCATTAAAAACGGTGTAATAGCGCATCATGGGAAAAGTGTTTTGCTCTTCGGTTTCCTGGTTTTCGTTTTTCTTCCCTTTTTTTACACGATCTTCTTCGCCTAATTTTTTATTACTTTTAATCATTTTGTAGAAAACGATTTTAGTTCCTTTCTCGCCCTTTCTAACGCTTCCCCCAAGTTCCACGGCTTGCCTATAGGTGAGCCATTTTTCACCTTTAAAGTTGTTTCGTTGCGCTGCTATTAAAAGCAAAATCACGTTGAGCCCTCGGTATGCTTTTTTCGTTAACGCGTTGGTTGGAAACCCTCCCGACCATGGGCATTCCCATTCCCCGATCTCTACTTTTTCAAACGCTTCTATAATCTGATTCGTTACTTCTTCATAAATATTTTTCATCGTGCTGTCCTTTTTCATTTTGGTGTTTGGCCGATTTTGGCAACGCAGTTGCCTCGCCAACACCGGTACTCACCGGATTTCGTTAGCCCTTTGATGTTCTGTCACACCCCGAGAACGGTAGCTGCACAAACGGGAACGTAGTGGGAGTGCGGAAGCGTAGGCCGGAGGCCAGTGGAAGTGGGTTGACAGGTTATTGAAGGAGTCTGACGTCTAAGAAAAACAAGCTTTAAACGTTTGTTCGAAAATCTTATTAAACCAATGGGCTCATAAATCGTGTCCACGGAGTTTAGTTATTAGATGTCGAGATGTGACCTGAAAAAACCACCCTCAGCCCTAACGACTATCTATCAATGTATGGAACACCACTTCGGATATTCATTATTTAGAAAGGAAAAAAGATGGAATTTAATGATGTCGTAATCGAAATCATAAAGGCAATTATCAAGATGATATTTAATGAATTTCAGAGATATATGGACCGGGAAAGTTTAGATAAGGAAGTCGAGGGAGACGACGAATCTGTAAAATCGTAGAACTAGCGGAGGGTCACTTATTTTGCGAAAAAAGTTTTTTGGATGTAAATCGACTATAGATGCTGGCGATTCTAAGGGGTGTGAAACAATTTGTTGATTCCAATTTCTTCAAAGAGTATAATGTGCGTGCAACGTTGATTTCGCACCGTTTATTTTCATTGGGTCAGAAAACGCGCGGGAACGTTTTGGTGTCGAGTACGTTGCAGACACATTTATTAATTTATCTTTCGTTATAATCGACTGTTCGAGTAGAGCGACCTGCTGCTCTCGGTCACGGTTGGACGAAAGAAAAAAAGAGAAAGGAGTTACCATGGCTAAAGAGTCAGCATCGTCAAAAGCAGCCCGAGATAACCGGGCGAATCAACTTAACCCGACGCACAAAGCGTATCACCAAGCTCGAGGTGCGTCAGAAATTACAGCACCTCAAGCCGTAATCGGTACGGAAGTTGTGCGGAATAATAGGGCTAATCAGAAGAATCCTAACAATGATTTGTGGTGGGATTTGGACGATAAAAAAAATAGTTAGGGGAAATAAACTAACGAGGCCTCCGCATTTTGCGGGGGGCTTTTTCGTTTTTATTTTTAATTCATAAGAACATTACGTTCGTTCAATCGTCAGATGTTAAGCTTTTGGAAGAAAATCTCGTTTCTCATTTTGGCGTCTGCTAAAACTTTATCCCAACTGATCGCCTCAACGTACAGGTTCAGGCTCCCGTGCCAGAAGAAAAAACCCATTCCGTCCGCCATTGGAGTGAAGTTTTTGTTTTCTACGAACCAGTCTTTAGCTTTCTTCGTTAACGTACACACGACGTATCCATAAAACGGTGTGGTATCACCAACGTTTATCTCTATCCCATTTGGAGTTTTATACTTCCCTTCCCGTATTCGCTGCACGTATCTTACGATTTGTTGGACCGGATCTTCTTTTGTACCACCGGTAGTGAAGTTATCCAGTCCAGGCCTTTTAAATTCAAAAATAGTGACCGGGTTACTTGGTTGGTTGTCACCACGAAAGGCGACTTTTTCACCATAACTGACGATATCCGGTCTTCCTTCTTTAACTCCTTTGAGGGCTTTGTCCGATGATAGGAACTCCGTGAAATTAAGGCGTTCATCGATTATCCAGAGATTATGATCCTTGTACTTCGTGTCTTCTGTGTCGTGTCTGATAGGGAATATAATATCATGTACATAGTTTTCGGTTTGGTATTTACCATCCTTGCAATTTCTCTCAATACTTTGCGCGAAAATCTCTAATACGCTCTTTCGCAACGCGATATAGTGTGTGAGTTCATCACGGCTCTGTTCCGAAACTTTCTTTACTATGGCTGAGGCAGCCTGTGAGGCTTTTTTAGGGTCCTGTTCTGCAAGAAGCTTTCTTACCTCGCCTTTGACTGAAACATCTCGTAGGTATTTTGCGTTGTGTAGGAAGATATCCATCTGCTGTTCGCTAGGATTGTAAGGGCATTTGGACAAATCCGCCCCCTCAAAAGCTGACTTGTGCCATGGATTTAGATTTGCGTAGTTGCGAAGTTGTGTCTCCTTTTTTTCCACTCGATGCTGCACGTCTTCACTAACTGGGATCGCAGCGAAAACGGAGGCTTTTTCCTCAATCTCATTTTGAGATGCTGCGTGCAGTAAGTCGGGTTTCTTTTGGAATTTGAATTCTCCTCTTTCCAATGAAACGTTCTCGTCTAAATAATCGCCAAAGATGTAAACATTAACGATAAAATTCTCACCGTCTTCATTGCAAAATTCGTCAGCAAATTCGGGAATGAATTTTGATACAGCGCCAGACGTGACGACCCTCCGATGTGCGACTAACTTGATTGAGCTAATTTTGCTTTTGGACGAAAAAATTTTAAATACTCTCGCTACGAAGTTCTTTTCGCCAATCTTGAAAGTTCCTCTAGCGTTCTCAATTTCTATTATTTTTGGATCTTTAGACGTCAGGTAGTTGTTCAACATGAGTTCTTCTTCCCCATCTTGATCGCGAAGAGTAATACGTGGACAATCGTCTCTGAGGAAATACGGTAAAAGATTTTCGACGAGTTTGCGCGCAATCACAATTATTTTCTTATCTTGAAAATTCTTCAAGGGTGTTTCAAGCTTTAGAATGGAGAAGCATTCTGATTCGTTGCTTTCTTTTATGGCGTTATTTTCTATTATTTCAGTGCCATGACCCATTTGAAACGTCCGTTCTTGCAGCAAGCCATTCCCGTCATCAAAAACGCTTCTGACCGAAACATCTTGATAGTATTTTAGACAGACAAATCGTCCGAACCCTTTTCCACCTATTTTTTTCTTTTTATCGCTGTAGAGAGTGTTGAACGAGAGAATATTCTCCTCACAAAATCCCTGTCCGTTATCCCATACTTCGAAACCGACAATATCCGGTTGTGCGGAAGAATCCAGATCACTCTGTAGCGCTCGTTTGATCGATATCACGATAGAACCGTGTTCGATTTCAGCACTTTCGATTGATTGAATGGAATTTACGACCACTTCGATAAGAGGCGTGTAGGTATTTGTTGTCGTTTTGATGTTTGCAACGACTCCATCAATATTTATATTACTCATATTGCTCCTCGATAAATAGGACCCGTAACTTACTTAACAGGCCCAGCATCTAATTCAACGATTAAACCCGCTTCCATCATTGTTCGAATGAATTTCGGAAGGAAGAAGGGCTGAGATTGTCGGTCCACTTTATAATTACGTTGTAGATCG
>JALSKP010000342.1 GCA_026988815.1 Myxococcales bacterium
TTGGCGACGCCTTTGTGTCTTTATACGGTGCGCAGCTACAGAACGATATAACGGCGTACATGACCGAAGAATCTCCTCCGTGGGTTCTCAACTTGAGTTCGAGTTTGGATGGTGTCGATAAACAATTGGCAACCATCGATATGCAACAAGCGTGGTTGATCGCCGAGAAGGAAGATTTACAAGGTTTGGAGGCCACTCAGATTTTCAACGGAGTTGCGGTTTTTGCAGACCCAGATTGTAGAGGCTCTGGTGCGTTGACCTGTGACCAAATCGAGGTCACAAGTGAGAGTTTATTAAACGCAGAATTTCCGATTGAAATTATCAGTACTCGATATGAGGTCATTGATAGTGGAAGCGCTTTGTCTTTGAAATCCAATCAAGTGAATTTTAATTATGGTCGACTCGGTCTTTACTATTTGACGAATTTAATTTTACCCGACGATCCCGAAGAAGGCGCAGGATTGCGTGATGTTGCGCTCGGCGCCATCAATTGTCGTGGTTTGGCGGGACGATTAGCCGGCGAGGATGGCGTGTATGGCGTGGACGTTTTAGGAACCACCATCGGGGTTTCTTTGAACGATCTTATTGGCAATTGTGAGGAAGGGGTTTTTGGAACCGTCAATCGATTTGTCGACGGATTTAGCGCGCCGATGAAAATGAACCTCGACGGAGAGTCGAATACTTTTGATACGAACCGAGACGGTAAAGTAGACCAAATTACCGGAGGAACAGTCGAAGGGGATATGAATGTGGAATTATTTTCAGGGCAGTCCAAAGAAAGTCCTGTGTCAGGGTTCTTTGACGGCTTTAGAGTCGGCCAAAATTAGTCTTTAAAGATAGGAAGAAAGTGAAAATCAAACTTGTTTTAGTATTATGTGTTTCTCTCTTCGGGTTCTCCGGTTGTTTGTTGCCCAGCGTAAATCTTAAGAACGCGTTGTTAACAAAATTGACCCAGAAGGATTTGGAAGTGGGATTGAAGTTCGATGTATTTAATCCGAACGAGTATCAACTTCCCGTACAAGGAATCGATTGGGATCTCGATCTTTTTCGTGCCGATTTTACGAAAGGGAATACGAAATTTAGTAGAAATATAGGCGCGAAGCAGAGTGTGGGCGTAGATATTCCGGTCGGCGTTCGCTTTCAAAGTCTAGCGGTGGGGGTGACGAGCCTGCTAACCCAACCTAAAATTCCATGGGGTTTTGGCGGTGGTATGTCCTTTCGTTCGCCAACCCAAGATCCTATCCGAGTGGGGTTTAACGCCAAAGGGGATTGGGCAAACCCGATTTTAGGTTTGCTGAAATAGTCTTATTTAATGTTTCTAAACAAGCGCATTTTCCCCGTACCAATTTCAAAATAGAATCCAAAAGTAAAGAAGATATGACCATCTTCATCTTTTAGGCCTTCGGGAGGATTGTGATATGGCGAGGCTTGTTTGACGGCGCGTAATGCTTCTTCGTCTAAGAAATCCGTGCCACTTTTTCGGTCGATATAGAGACGTCGAACAGAACCATCACTGTTGAGGGTGACATTGATAACCGAGTATCGATCTTTAACGCCGTAGATATCTCCAAAAGGATCGCGTTGGCGGTACTCGCGATTGGGACTCCATTCTTTGGTGATTTGGGTTTTTACACGATCAAAAAAAGCCCAATAACGCGTTCTCTTTCGGTTGAGGAGTGTTTTAGAACCTTCGTCTACATCACGTAAATAATCGTTGGATCCGCTCTTTCCAAAGGGATTGAGATGGGTTGCGTCGGACAATTGCGGAAATAGGCTTTTCGTACTGAGTTTTTTCTGACCGCCTTTTTCTCCCATTTCTTTATCTAAATCGACACCTTCTTTTTCCTCTTGAGGTTTTTTTCCTTCTTCAACGCCTTTGGCATTTTCAACGCGTTTTTGACGTTGTGCTAAGTTTTCTTTTTCTTTCTCTCCAACGCTTGCTTTGGGAAGGGTTGTTTTGGATTGCTTGGATTTGCGGTTGGCGATAACAGGACTTCCTTTTTCGCCTTTTTTCACACTCTGCTTTTTCACTTTGGAGGCATAACGATCTGCAAAACGCGGCTTATCGGGCTCTTCTTCTTTTTCAGGTCTTGGCGCGGATACAATTTGAAGGCCTTCGGTATCTTTTTTCTTCTTTTTCTTTTTTGTTTTTTTCTTTGTTGGCAATTCGCTCACGACACGTACGCGTAAAGAGCGTCCTCTTGTTGGAAGGACCTGGTTTTCGCTGAAGTCGGTAGAAAGAGAAATGAGGGTAAGGGTTATTGCGTGAAATACAAATGACAGGAGAAGCACAATCGGTATGCGATAGGGATTCGTATTTCTGTCGTTAAAACGCATGAGTCCTAATAGATGAGGTCCTTGTTAATACAACCCTTCGGGCGCAGAATTTATTCTTCGTCCTCCATGATAATAGCTTCATGTTCGCCGATAGGCTATTCTTTCTGAACGAATCGTTAAAAAGGACAGAAAAGTGGAGCGCGAACACCGACTATCTTCATTGTAGCGATCTTTTTAGAGTGTTAGATAATTGGAATGGAAATCAAAAAGAAAGGAAAATTGTGTTAAAATACGATGCTTGGGTAGGATCTCATTCGGAAGGAGATGAAAACGCTGATGCGCTTTTCAAACGTATTATTTCGAGTTTTGAGAATCTCAAAGCGAAACATAAGTCGGGCGCGTTGGGATACTTAAATCTGCCCGAGCAATCTTTGGGTCCATTTTTCGCCTTTGAAAAAACCTTGTCAACATCGATTGAAAAGGTGCTTGTTATTGG
>JALSKP010000343.1 GCA_026988815.1 Myxococcales bacterium
AGGACCAGAAACGAAAGGGCCAAAACACGTACACTTGCATTGCGTTGCACGAAATCTCCGACCGGCCCCGCAAAGACAATCATAATCCCAACCGCGATAATCATCGCAACGACCATGATTTCGATCTCATCCACCATTCCGACGGCTGTAATCACTGAATCCAATGAAAAGACCACATCCATGACGACGACTTGAGCGAGGATAGAAATAATAGCACTGCGAACGGTTTTTTTATCAACCACCGCGTCCCCATCGTCAGAAACTTCATCTTCCTCAAAATTGTCTGGGAGCTCAACGTCTTCATAAATTTCATGCGTCGCCTTCATGATGAGAAACAAACCTCCACCAATAAGAATCGCACCACGACCAGAAAAAGGAAGTTCGTAGCCCATGAGGTTAATGTTGTCCGTCAAGCCCATCACGATATTGATCGCAAAAAGCAGTCCGAGCCTGGATACCAACGCCAGTGCAATACCGACCCTTCTTATCTTATGTTCGTGCTCTTCAGGTAATTTTCCGCACAAAATGGTAATGAAAACCATATTATCAATGCCGAGAATAATCTCCATGGCAGCCAAAGTGATAAGACTTAGATAGGTTTCGGGCCTCGAAAAAAGTTCTATAAAATGGACCATGCTTCCCTCTTCAATCAGTCGTTGGACTCTCTATTTCTTCTGCTCTCAACCCGCTTCTTCAGGAAAAACCACGCGAGGTTGTATCCTTGAGCCGAGTTCGGGATCAAAAACATCCTGTTCTATCACCTCCCCGACGCCAACCAATGTCTTTTGAACGCAAAGACCAAGGAAGTCCCCGATCTCACGTCGAACATCCCAAAGATTAAACTGCAAACCTTTCCTTATTCGGACAAGATCTTCTTCCTCGATTTCAAACAAAGGAAGGGACTGGCAAAGGATGTCCTCCGCAGGAATCAAGTCCGCGATCGTCACATTCTGGATCTCTTTGGCAGCATCAACGTGGTATTGGGCAAGCGATACGCGACGAATTTTACTGGCGTGGGCAACACTACTTAGAGCCTCACCCAAATCTCGAGCCAGCGAACGAATATAGGTCCCCGACGATACGGAGGCCGCCATAGAAACGCGATTGTCTTCGACGGATAAAAGAGAAAACTTGTGAACGATGACACTTCTTTCAGGCAGTTCAAACGCTTCTCCTTTTCGCGCCAACTTATAGGCCCGCTTTCCATTCACATGAAGTGCAGAAAATTGAGGCGGACGTTGGCCGATCTCTCCGCAGAATGTAGGCAAAAGAGCTTCGATTTCGCCTCGTCCAATGTGCTCAAAAGGAGCAGTCAAAACCACTTCGCCGACAGCATCATCGGTGTTCGTCTTTGTTCCCAAAACCATTTCAAAGGTATAGGTTTTGGGCTCTAATTCTAGGAAACGAAGAAGGCGCGTGGCATGATTTACCGCGATGAGTAAAAGACCGCTCGCGTCTGGATCAAGGGTTCCTGCATGGCCAACTTTTTTCGTTTTAAAAATCCTCTTAACATCTCGAACGAGGTCAAAACTTGTTTTCCCTACCGCTTTATCAAGAAGAAGAAAACCATTCATACATCAAGGGTGGACAAGAAAGCTTCTGAAAGCTGTTGTTGAACAACAGTGGCTTCCCCAACAATCGTACATCCAGCCGCGTTATGATGGCCTCCGCCACCAAATTTTTGGGCAATCTCGGAGACATCTATTTTCCCTTTTGATCGAAAAGAAACCCGCCATTCGGCGTTATCACCAATAAGCTGAGTGGCAACTTCAACACCCGCAATAGATCGCCCGTAGTTTATAAAACCATCTATTAACGAGGGGTCTTTGCCTTCCAGGTCTTCACTATGAATCACTAAAAATGCGATGCGTCCGCAACTTGAGATCTCCAAGGTTTGTAAAACCTTACTCAAGAGCTGGATTCTCTCCAAGGGCTGACTCTCATAAACATTTGAGGTAATTTCCCACGGATCGACACCACATTCAATTAACTCCCCGGCGATATCGAAGGTACGTTTCTTGGTGTTTGAATAACGAAAACTTCCCGTGTCGGTCACCAAAGTGCAATAAATACATTTTGCAATATCTAGCGAAATCTCAACGCCAAGTCCTTGTAAAACCTCATAGACCAGTTCTCCTGTCGCGGCCGCCTCAACGTCACGAAAATAAACATGGGCAAAATCGGGATCAAAGGTTTTATGATGGTCAATCACCGCAACTGAGCGTCCCCACCCTTTCTTAAGAAAATTTTCGCCGATTCGGTGAGGTTCTGCACAATCGAGCAAAATACTTAGATCGGGTTGTTCAGGAAAAACCTCTGGCCTAACCCGTTCAGAGCCAGGCATGAAAACAAAATTATAGGGCACTTCGTCGCGATTATAAAAACGCACATCTTTTCCCATCGCTCCAAGTCCTAACCCCAGACCAAGGAGTGACCCAATCGCGTCTCCATCTGGATGAGTATGTGAGGCGAGAAGGATTGTTTGGGAATCTTGAATAAGGGTAAGGAGAGCCTGTTTACTTTCTGCTCTACTCTTCACAATCATCTCGGGGCACATCGCGCTGTTCCCTTTTTACTTCTTCGAGGAGCGCTTCAATTCGACGGGCGTTCTGTACGGAAACATCATATTCAAAGGAAATTTCGGGGGTGTGCTTTATGGTCATCCTTTCGCCCAATGCGCGTCGTAGAAAACCTGTCGCTCGGTTCAAGCCCGAGGTCGCCAACTCGATATCTCTTTCATCTTCTGAATTCAGAAGAAGAAAGAAAACGCG
>JALSKP010000344.1 GCA_026988815.1 Myxococcales bacterium
AAGCGTTTTCGGAAATATCCTACACTCCCGCCCGTGCTCGCGCCAAGTCGGGGCCGGTCCCCTTTTTCTCGACATTATGATGACTACTATCTCTCAAACACTCTCAAATTGCCCCCTTTTTGACCATCTAGAAGATGGCGCAAAAACGCTGTTGGCAAACGCTTCCACACTATCCCAACTCGCTGATGGTCAGACCATTATCGAGGAGGGGCAACCTGTTGATGCTCTCTATCTTATTGCTGCGGGCCAAGTTCATGTGTCCACAAATGCGATGGGAAAAGACCTCGACCTGAGTACGCTCTCCGCTGGGAAGTACTTTGGGGAGGTGTCGCTGATGAGCGGAAAAAACGCAACGGCCGATGTTGTGTCAAAAGGGGCCGATTTGGTCGTAATTCCTAAAGAAACAATTTCGGAGCTTTTGAAAAACGATGCTATTCTTCGGAAGGCATTGGAGGGGATTACACTTGAACGTGCGAAAGATACCTTAGGAAAGGTACTTAAATGAAATCTATTTTTTGGGTGACGATGATCGCCCTTTTGTCGACGGCTTGTATTGATAATCCAAGATGTTATGAACGACCGATCGATATCGAAGTAAACGATGATGGGCCATGGATTTTGGCGGACCATTATCATAGCCGTAAGCAAAATCCTGAAGACTATGTTCTCAAAGAAGGAGAATTTGGCTATCAGGGCGTTTTTGGTTTTCGACGCATCTTTCAACATCTCACAAACAATGGATACCATTGGGGAAGTACACGTGAATTGCCTTTATCGCGCGAGCGTTTAAAGGGATACGACGTGCTTTTTATCAACCTGGTCTCCTCCGATCGTCCAGATTTTTCCGATGATGAGGTCAAAGCGATCATAGAATTTGTGGACGGCGGCGGAGGACTTTTTGTGATCGCAGATCATACCAATGTCTATCGTCATGCCGAACGTGTGAATCGTTTTCTGATTCCGATGGGCATTGAGGTGCTTTATTCGATCGCTGTCGATTTTCCGCCCGAGCACTCAATCGCGGGTCTAGGGTGGACCTTAACGGATGATTTTACCGATCATCCAGTCGCAAAAGATCTGCATCAGATCAGTCTACAAACGGGGGGGCCTATGCAATCTGACGGTGGAGGCGTGGCCTTGACCTCGGATAAAAGTTTTGCTGACTTTTGGGACCCAGAAGATACCGGAGGTTACTACGGAAATTGGCGTTTTGACGGCGACGAAAGTGTAGAGCCCAAAGGTCCATTGGAAGTTGTGACGGCGGTGAATTATGGAAAAGGACGTATCGTTGTTGTGGGTGACCAAAATATTTTTGGAGACGCCTGGACCCACTATGTTGACAATTTCGAACTTGCTGCAAATGCATTTGAATGGTTAGCCAAACGAGAAGATGCTGCCAAACCTCTACATCTACAACGTCCCTCGGGCACGCTTATTGGTTTGGATCAACGCCATACTAAATATTTCGGTGGAAAGCAGGGCGCAAACGGTGAGTTTGCTTTCTATGTGAATATGAACCGAGACGGCGAAATTACCGGGCGAGGTATTAACCGTTTTAATGGCTTTGATGATGCCTTGATGATTATCAATCCTACAGTTGCCTATAGCGACGAAGAGATTGCTCAAATTCGCTCTTACTTGAAGGACGGAAAAAAAGTTATTCTTAGCTTCGAGCCGGGAATGATCGAGGCTCCGACCCAACAGCTCTTAAAAGCATTCGCGCCAGCCTTCAGCGTTCGTTCAGGAACAAAAACGAGTAATATCGATTCCCTGTTGGACTTTGCCCCGACAGAAACCAAAGGAAGTTTTGTCCTTTCTTCAAAGGAGATGGATGTGGATGGCATTAGTTTGTCGGCTTATCACTTTGATCCAACCAAAGAAGAAAATATGGAAGAGGACATTGAGCCCTATCTTTACAATATTAACTCAGATTGGGGAGCGTCCTTTATCTCTGGTAAAAAAGGCGACAAGACCATCGATATCGCTCGCTGGGCCAAAGTCGAAAAAGGCGCATTTATTATCTTCCCTCAAGATGGTTTTTTTAGAAATCGAACAATGGGTTCCTATCTTAGAGCACCAAGAAAATATAATAAGCCAGTTTACCTTTTACAGAAGAACTTGCAGAATTATTTGAAAGTAAAGACAGCCCGTAAGCCCGTAGTCATTTTGGAAACATCTGAATGTCCCGTAAATTAATAATCATTTCTTTTACAATTGTTTTCCTATTCGCGGCTTTGCTGAGCGCGACAACTGTCATTGAGCTAGACTTAAAAGGACTTGTAAAAGCCTCCGATCTTATCGTTATCGGTGAGGTAGAGTCGACCCGCGTGTTTATGGAAAAGGGACGCATCCTGACCTCTGTTGTCATCGCACAGGAACGTGTTCTAAAAGGCAAGGCAGCAGATAAAATTGAAATCGTCCAATACGGTGGAAGGCTCGATAAATTAACGACCTATGTTCCCGGGATGCCTCAATTTGTCGAAAAGGAGAAGGTGTTACTATTCTTAGAAAAACCCCAACATGTATCGACCTATGTTGTCACGGGGTTGTCGCAAGGGAAATTCAAATTAGCCACTGGACCAGATGGAAGAAAAATCTTCGTCGTTCCAACTTCTTTGGATGGTATTGCACTTCTCAATCCGCTGGGACTCAAAAAAGTTGAAATGAGCTCGCCGAAAACACCCTCTTTAAATCGGGTCGTCCAACCCTTGGAACATTTTAGTCAACAGATTCTGGAACTACAGAAGTGAACCTTCTTTCTT
>JALSKP010000345.1 GCA_026988815.1 Myxococcales bacterium
CCTAATTCCCAAACTAAATGTAAAATCGTATATCGATTTCGAATATCCTTGGAGAAGGTGATGGCCTCAAATGCGCGTTGTCGTTCGACGTCGAGTGACTTAAATCGGACCGGACAATGTGCCGCGGTCAATTCGTTTTCGATACTTTCGCGTGTTCTCAATGTCGTATTGACGGCGCTTTGAATATCGTTCCAGTTTTCGATTAATGTGGTTAATCTTTTCCTCAAGGTCTCCGGACTTGGATAAGAAGGTTGCGCGTGTTTGACGACGGCATTAAATAATTTTCCAAAACGTTTTTCTAGAAGTGCCTCGTATTCTTTCCAAGGAAGCAGAGCTTTCACTCTGGATTCTATATCGATATCGGCGGGATTTAGGGACCATAATTTTTCGTACAAAAATGCCGTTACAAGGGTCCCTACGCCGACTTGGCAGCCATGGAAATCGTAGGGCTGGTCGAAAGCGTGGGCAGTCATGTCGATATAATGGCTGATCAGATGCTCTCCGCCGCTGGCTGGACTAGACGATCCGGCAACGCTCATGGCAAGTCCTGACAACATCAAGGACCCGGTTAGACCACGCGTGGCCTCGATATCACACTTTGGTAAGCCGGGCGCGACGCCGTCGAGCATCGCAGATCCTGCCTCGATAATTTCCATGGCTTCGGCTGAATGAAAGGTTCCATTCAAGTGGGCAGACAATAACCAATCTGAATTTGAGACCGGTTTGGATAGTAAATCTCCTAAGCCACTTTGAATCATTCTTTGTGGCGCGTTGGCGAGCACGTCAAGATCTGCCACGACGACAATTGGAGCCACGCAGGGTCGGGTAGTTTTGACGCCATCGGATAAAATCGCCGAAATGCCGGAGGTAAATCCGTTCATACTTGGTGCGGTCGCGATACACGCCATGGGTAGGTCGTTTTTAAAGCAGGCATATTTAACAACATCGTTGATCGTTCCCGAGCCGATGGCGATCCCAGCCTTAGCGCCAGATTTTTTGAGGCACTTTTCGAACCACTCGATGCGCTTGTCGTCGCACATCGGGAATTTTTCATGTTCTGGGAAGAAGGGAATATCGACACGCGAGTAATCAATACCCTCGGTGTCTAAGCCATCGCAGAGGGTTTTGCCGGCGACTCTCCACGTATTTTCATCAGCGCAAATAAGCCAGGGCCCCTTACCAAGGTTTTCGATAAGTGAAGAAATCGAGGCAAGGATCACATTCTGACCCATGATGATTTCTTTTGTATTGAGATGTTCTTGAAAACGATCGAGAAAGTGTTGGATGCTCATGTGCTGCTCAGAGAGAAGTTGGATTGCAGGCTAACAATCGTTGGCGAACAAGCACGTAAAAAATGAAAAATATTGAAAAAATCGTCAAAAACTAGGCGTAAAAATGCCCTTCAAAAGACGATAGTAGCCATAGGACATACACCTGACTAACGGCCTGGGGGGAACGCATGTCGACCGTCTCTCAAAGAGCAAAGTCACTATGCACATATGAAAACACTAATGCAAGTGATTTGTTAAAATTCTTCCAAAAAAAAGTTTTTATGAAATGATACCAACGGAGGATTGTTCGTTTTTCAGCTTTTTAGTAGGACATCGGCATTCCAAGCCAGCTAGTTGACTGATTAGGACTCTAATGAAAAATATTTTCGATGGCATTCGTGCCGCCTTTATCATGACCATGGTCTTGGTCCTCTTTCATCTCGCTTTTTTGCCCGACGAAGGACCTGATTCTGCGGGGATGAAATACGTCGTGGTTGCATTCAGCATTATTTCTCTCCCTCTTATTATCTATGGCATCTTTTTTGGACTCGTGTCCGGCCCATGGAAAAAACATCTTGAAGACAACAAAAGAGAGCGCATTCCCGGATTCATCACAAGTTTGGGCATTATCGGAATAAGCGCGCTCGGCGGTGGTGTCTTTCATCTCCTGATTTCCTCAAAATTTGTCCAAGCAAAATTTCAAGCGATCGCAGTGATGGGTGCCGTCGTTGGAATCGGCTTATTGGGTGTTGCTGTGGGACCATTCTTGGAAGAAAAATTTCAAGGAAAATTCAAAAAAGTAGAATTCAAACACCTATTTAAGTTTACTATTATTTCGATCGCCTTAGGCCTTCTCGCGCTTTTTGGTTTTGCGTCTAAACTGAATGTGTTTCCCTCACATACTCTTTGGTCCCTTCTTTTGTTTTTAGCCGGTGTTCCGGTTCTCTCGTTTGGCGCATCTCGATTCGAGATTAAAAACAATCTTATCGCTTTCGCCTTTCCACTTTCTTTTTGTCTTGTCGCATTTATTAGTTTTTTCCCTTCTGGAAAATGGGCAAGTTCCTCTCCGCTCATGCGTCAGCAAGTTGGCGGGAATCGAGATTTAGTTGCAATGTTTACAAGTCCACTGAGACGCTTTTCCGACAAAGACAAAGATGGACACCCTGGAGCATGGGGCGGTTTTGATTGCGATGATAAAAACAATAAGGTCTTTCCCGGTGCCAAAGAAATTCCAGGAAACGGGATTGACGACGATTGTTCGGGAGATGATGCGAAGAAAAAAGAGAAAAAATCGTTCGCCCGATCGCTCGTATATAAAGCCCTTGGCAATGCCAAAAATGCAGCGTCCCAAGTAAGCCAGAATCTAAAAGAGGCACCCAAGAATATCGTGTTTTTGATGATCGATACCTTGCGTGCAGATCATCTTCACTACCTCGGTTATGATCGCAGAACGAGTCCTAATATTGACCGTTTTGCATCCCAAGGT
>JALSKP010000346.1 GCA_026988815.1 Myxococcales bacterium
GAATTCATGAAGGTCATATTTCCCCGGATATCGTACGCCATGGTATAAGGACCGGCGCCAGGCGGCGTTATTGAAGTCAGGTATCCCCAAGGGTCGTACGTGAATCCTGCGGTGGTCGCATCTTTTCTTTCAAGCGTTAATACGCGCCCCATTTTATCGCGCGAATATTTCACTGTTCCGTCTGCCGCGGTCACTGATTCTGTGTATCCCTGCGTATTGTATTGGAAAGAAATTTCTCTTGTATCACGAATAATTTTGGAGGGACGTCCTTGGATATCGTATTCGAGTTTAGTATCTGAGAGTCCAGGACTACTAAGCAATACAGGACGCGCTTTTTCGTCAAGCTTAACCGATGCCAAACGTGCGCCACCTGTTTTTGTTGAAAGTATTGAATCGGTCCTGTCCCATGTTGTGGTTGTGACGCGGTCCATATTTTTAGAAATAAGCGTCCAATTCTGAAGTCCGTCTCTAAGTTTGGCATTGGCTAATGTTGCGCTGAGCTCTGTTGTCCTTGTGCCTGTTAAACCGCTGGGCAGGTCAATAATAGACGTGTCAGCGAAGCTTGAAATCGGTCCAAAGATTGGATGAGAAACATTTCGCGACCGTTGTTTAATCCCGCTTTGGTCACTTGAAAAAGTCCATCCATCGGCGGTATAAGATCGGCTTGAGAGGTCACCTGTACGCCTACTACTTGAGTGGTTGCGGGACGTTGGTCCGGAGAAGCCGTACCTTGTTTGCCGCCCCTCGGCCGATTTAAAAGTGACTGCAGACGCTGAGCTATTTTTCTCCAAAGTGGAAACACCACCATTGGGTTGGATATCTGTCGTCAAGCGCCCTGCAGCATCGTATATAAATTCGGATTGTTCGAAGGTCGGCCCCGGACCTCGAGGCGTCTGCATGGAACGCATCAGTCCCTCGTCAGAATAATCGAAGGTATAGGTTTCATTTTCTGGCGAAATGATTTGTTGAAGCATTTTTTCTTTTGTTTTAAACGTCCACGTCACGCCATTTGGACCGACGATCGATGTTGGATTCCCGTCTCCGTCATGAGTAACTGTCGTCTTGTCACCATCACGATCAATAAGCCCAATAAGTCGACCGGCTGCGTCGTATTCAAAAGACCAAATAACGTGTCCGGTATTGACTTCATAGGTCTTTAGGTGAATGCCTTCTTTAGTAAACACGTATACTTCTTGTCCTGAGGGAGAGGGGATTTCAAAGTCGGTCTTCGTGCTGGTTGGAAGTAACAGAGTTCGCTTCAAAAGCTGGTAAACCGTTGAAACGTAGATATCACCATTGAGTGCAACATCGATGTTAAAAGGAGGAGAAAGCGGCCGAAGGGCCGAGTCGCCGTCTTTAGAACCCCTTAAAAATTCGGAGCCACCAAAGTTTGAAAAGCTACCAATACGTGGCTTGACGCTTCCATCTTGTAATATTTGAACGACACCGGTACCGGCACCGGAATCACCCTCATCATTGCTTCCCCATTCCAAAATCGCGTAAAGTTCTCCTGCCGGGCCAATATCAATTTTTTTGAAGAAAAATTTCTCTTGGTCATCAGCAAGGGTGCGAAGAATACCGTCGTTTCCAACTTTTCTAATGAACGTTCGCCTAGGTCCCGTGCCTGCCACTTGCGTTTTTTCGATAATGAATATTTCACCTTCGTCGTTGACTGCAATATCGAGAATCTCTTCAAAGTAGGCTTTTGAAACGGACTCATTTTCTGCACAAGGACGGCTCTTACAATTTTCTTGAACGCCAAATTTATGCATTTGATTTGTTATGAATCGTACTCTGCCGTCGGGGGTTCGTTTAAAAAGATCGTGTTCAGGTACATCGTAGAAAAAAACAGTACCGTCTTCGGCAACGTCATAAGAACCGAGATAAGTATCGATTTTATCACTGGCTGCACCATCTTGAAAGTTTGTGCCGTCTAATTCCGAGTTATTGTTCATAATAATTGTAGCCCAATCACCCTCTATTCTCCAAAGATGGTTTTCAGTCAGGACGTAGAGACGACCATCGCGCCCCACCTTCAAGCTTGCATTTGTACTGATACTTGCAAATCGAACATCTTTTAGTAGACCGCCACTGCCGGTGTCATTATTTCTCTTTTCGAAGGCTTCTAATGCCTCAAAATACGCAGGTGAAAAATCCGCTTCTACATCAAATATTTCTCCAGCAAAAAGAGAGATCACCTGTGTTTGTTTATCGATTTTGTAAATTGCATGGGTTTGAGGGGGATGGATGAAAAGAATTGTTCCGTCCTGGAGCACTGCATAGTGTGCCGAGGACATCACATAATCTTTGGCAAGCAAACCCTCTGGATTGAAAACGACTTCTGCATTTGTGTTCCCTGCGATGACCTCGATTTTTCCGCCGGTTCGTGCAAATTGGTCACGTCCATCACCGTAGTAGATTGCGCGGCCGATTGGGTCGTAGCGATGGTGAACATTTAGAGTCCATCCCCCAAGTCCTTCTTTTTGAACATCAAAAGTGCCGGCTGTGAGCGTTTGTATATATCGCCTTCGAATAAATATTTTCCCTCGTTCGAGTTCAACTTGCACGCCTGCCTCTGCATTGATTCCAAAGGAAGGTGGATATTCAATTTCATCGTCGCTCAATGCCCCACCTCCGCTAGCACCAATTCTGATCGGAACTTGATAGGCAAGAAATACCTCAACTTCAGCTTCAACAGACCCTTGGACCAGTCGCCCAAATTGGTCTTTTCCGTCCCAAATAAAGGTGTGGATAGG
>JALSKP010000347.1 GCA_026988815.1 Myxococcales bacterium
TCATTATATTTTCCCCGCAATGCCAGCCATAGGTATCCTCCTCGCACTGCTCATCGACGATGCGTTAAATCGGGAATTTTCACGGCCTTGGCCACTCTTTTTGCTCGCCATCCCGATCATGGGCATGTTGGCCTGGGATATTCTCAGCGACCCCCAAATATTTAAAAACCTTTTCACCTACAAGTATGACCGAAAGTGGAAAAACGCCGCGTGGGATGCTGATTTCAGACACTCCATGTTCTGGATTCTTATCCCTATGTTCATCGGTGCGATATTATTGTTGAGTAAAAAAACGATTCCCAAACGTGCTGGTTTTTTATTGACCTCGCTCGGTGGATTAGCCCTAGCGCTCTTCTGTCTAAACTCCTATATGCCCAACATCAGCAACACATGGAGCCAAAAAGGATTGTGGGATTATTACTACGCCCATTGTACGAAACTGGACACGCCAGCTGGTAAAGATCCTCGTAAAACCTACTGTAAAGAACCCGCTGTGTCGTACAAACTCAACTGGCGAGGCGAAACCTACTATAGTCAAAACCAAGTGGTCCCTATTCGAGATGACGATGATTTTACCTTTTTCTTAAAAAACTTGGGGGAGGGAACCTTTTACGGCATCATGGAAGCGGGTCGATTTAGCGGCGGATTCCGACGAAAACTGCCTCAAAAATACAAAGATAAATCCTGTATTGTTTATAACGAAAATATGAAATTCGTCCTCGCAAAAGCGCCTTGTGAACAAGACGATCCAGAACGCATCGAAAACAAAAAAAAGTAGGGTTATATTTACCTAAAATTGTCGAAATATCTTGACGAAACGACCCTTTACACACTAGTTGAGTCTTTTACGACCTCGGAGAATATGAATGCCAGAGAACGAAAATAATATCGAAGAAAACGAAGAGCTTGAAGGCGAACTTGAGACCGGGGTTAAAGCCGAAGATAGCGATGATGAGCCCAACGATTCTGACCTGAGAGGCGTCGAGAAAGATGACTCCGATTCAGATGAAGATGCGGAGGAAGATGTTGAGGAAGATACGGACAAATTCGGCTTAGACGCGGATGGAGAAGTTCGAAAACCGCAAAAAATTGACGCTGATATGGTCGATAACGATTATAAAGACGCCATACTCGTCAATCCGAAACGCTCCGAAGTTCAAAAGCACCTCATGCGTTCAGAAGCCATCACGGGAGCCGATTTCACCAAAGCTGACGAAATCCAGCGTGTTTGGAATCTCCTCGAAGAAGAGTGCGGATCTGAAAAGCCACGAAAGTATAATATGAAGCAGAGCGATTATACCGAAAACGATATTTTGGATCATCCAAAGTTGGGAAAGGGCTATATTCTTGAGATTCTACCGAACTCAAAGATCAATGTTCTTTTCGAAATGGGCCTCAAAAAGCTCGTTGTTAATCGCTAAGCGAAACCAAATCAAAGCTCGCTTCGAGCACATCCTCAAAAGACAGGGCAGTTGAAATTTCATATCGTCCTTTTTTATAAGTTTCAGTCTCAATCTTATATTTTGGCAATCTATTTTTCGGAACGCGCTTTTCCGTGAATGCCAGTTCTTGTAAAAGTTTTGAAATGCGGTGTCGAAGTTCGAGGTGGGCAACTTGTTTGGCACTATCCAAATCTTCGTCTTTTTTAAAATTAAGTTTTCGATCGAGCTTTCCAGAAAATGAAAAGGTGACCAGCCTCTTGGCCGGTTCCCATCTTCCTTCTTTTCGCAAACTCGGAAGTATTTTCTTTTCAAAACGGGCCACAGCCTTATCTCGAAAAATTTCCTTTTTAAGATTTCGAGCGCGTTTTCGGGCATCCTCCTGTTGTAAGGTCAACGCATTTATTTTCAAGATCTTAGAAAACATCTCCGCGGCGGCGATTTTTTCATTGCCGTCGACCAGGGTGTCTCCCTCTCTCAAATAAAACTGCACGAGTTTTTGGATCAGCGCTGAATTGTTGGGGTTTTGTTTCAAACCTTTGAGTGCCACACGTTCAAAAAGAACAGGATTCTTTTTATCGTCGATCTCTTTAAGCCAGCGTTCATAGAGGAAAGAAAATTGAGATTGAAGATGCTTTTTCGAAATTCTCTCTTCAAGACTGCGGTCTTTTTCGCCCCCCAATCCCCCTAATTCCCATAACTGTATGAGTTTCTTCTCTCCTAACTCGAACTCTCCTCTGCCGATATGGAGATCCACATAAAGGCGTGCCGCCTCAAAATCGTTCGGATTTTTCTTTAATATCGTATCCAGGATTTCTGCACATTTGGCTGGGTTGTTGCTGTCCAGGGCCACTTGTGCATTTCTAAGCGTTCCCTTCTCACATCCAAGAAAACACAGAAAACTCAGAAGGATTAGAAAAGGCAGGATTTGAAATTTCAAAACTTTTTGACTCCATCAAAAGCATTTTATTTTCCCCTAGATCGCCCGATTAGTAAACGCCTTCTACCTTTATCCAGAAAAAATCATTGTGGTCGACCGCCTTCAAAATCGATAGTTCCTCTCCAAAACTTTCAAAGAGGGTGAGCCCCAAGCTTGTTTTAAAGCGCGGTGTCCACGCGTATCGAAGAGAGGCAGAAAAGAAAAGGTCCTCGACCCCAACATCGTAGCGCGCACCGGTCTGGGCCTGCAGGGGCAGCCATGCAAGCTGCCATACAAGGCTCGTGATTAGGCCATAGCTTCGTTTTCCAAAAAGCAAACTCTCACCGGATCCACGCAACTTCTCGGGTACAAAAAAGGTGCTTATCGAGGCGTCTGC
>JALSKP010000348.1 GCA_026988815.1 Myxococcales bacterium
CCCTTTCATTACCTATGTTTTTCCTTTCATAAGGCCGAAAAAACAGAAGACAAGGCGAGCATAGCTTGATAAAACTGTTCCATTTTCATCTGAGGTGAAGTTGAAACATCTAGCTCTTAAATTTTTTCTTCTCTTTCTCCTATGGCTGCCGACTTCTGGTTTTGCTCAAGTGACATGGTCCGGCGATTTTGAAAATGGCGATTTTTCAGAATTTGATTTTCTATTGAACCCCGCAGTCAACGGCGTTCCGTACTCTACAGTTGTGCAAGATATTGTTTCGAAAGGAAATAATGCGGGACGTATTGAACTTCATGATGACGCGAAATGGTCCAATGGACTGCGTCGCGTAGAACTTCAACATTCACCCGAAAACACCCGAACGGCAGAAGGTGAGACAATCTTTTTTGCGTGGAGCATTTACATTCCTGTCGACTTTCCCACAGCTCCTTCCCAACAAATTGGCTATTGGGAATCCAAGTCAAGTTTCCGACAGATGATGGCTTTTGGTGTTGAGGGGAGAAATCTTAGTTTTGCGACCCGACAACCTCAGAATAAGGTTCATTGGACCGGAGAAGGTGTTCTCCTTCCTGGGATGTGGCACCGGATTGGAATGCGCGTGAAATGGTCAAAAGATCCTGCAATCGGTGAGGTCGACGTCTGGTTTGACAATGTAAAAGTGGTAGATAAGGGGAACGCGAAAACGCTCAATGACGATAATCCCCACTTCGTTCAATTCGGTATTCTCCGTGGCGATGCTGATTTTAATGACCTACCAGTGATTTACATTGACGATGCTGTGGAAGGATTAAGTCTGGCCGATATTCGAATAGACGCCTTAGAAAGGTCGACGATGGATGAAGAGAATATGTCCGATATGGGGCAGGAGATGGATGCCGCAGATACCCCAGCGCAGGACCTTGGATCCAAAGATATGCAAACCATGGACCGTTCTCATACCGGCGATGTTGGATCTAAGGACGGCGGACCTGATGCTAGAAAAGATCTTTCCACTGAAAAAGGAAAACCCAGCATTAAAGGAAGTGGATCTTGTTCAACCACATCGTCGCCTTTTTCTTTTCTATTCCTGTTCTTCTTAGGGTTTTTGGGGCGCAGAAGAAAGTAGGTTTTTTTACTATTTTTTGAACGGTGTTTACTGTCTTTTCGTATACTAACGACGGGGAGTGTTAGAAATTTCGTGTCGCAGGCGTGAAATAGTCGATGCCATTTTCCAAATAAAACACCCGCTGATCATCTAACTGTTTGGAAATGTATTCATTCCCATCGCGCTATAAGGACGCCAATCCATAGACCGAAAATGGAGCCCATTTGCAACATTTATTGAGCTCGGTTAGGCTAATGCTCTATGAAATTAATTCTAAAAACAATCTGCTATTTAGCGATCCTTTCTTGTTGTTCATGTGAAAAAAGCGCCGAGGCATCGCGTCTTAACACCCCGGAAATACAAAAACATACGAAAAAAAACCGACAATCAGGAGCGCAAAAAGGTTTTTTTTCTCTCATGAGTTACAATATCGCCGGTCTGCCATGGGTGGTGTCATCTTCAGATCCTGTTGAGAATACACCACACATTGGTCCGCTCCTCAACGATTTTGACATCGTTCTCTTGCAAGAAGATTTTTGGTATCACGAGCTCCTCCTTCCTGGCATTCATCTTCCCCATCGCACGATGCCCCAAGACGCGGACCCTAGCGTTTTTGATCTTCACGATGGGCTGAATCGATTTTCTGAATTTAGTTTTGAACACTTTTCTCGAACGATGTGGAAAGAATGTTATGGGTATTTGACCGATAGTTGCGACTGCCTCGCACGGAAAGGTTTTACCTCTGCCCTTATGCATCTCGACAAGGGAGTTGATATATTGGTTTACAATGTTCATTTCGATGCTGGCGAAAGCGAAGGGGATGTGGAAGCGCGAAGAAAACAGTTTCTACAACTTGAAAAAGATATCAACGCTAACGTGGGAGACTACGCTCTGGTCGTTGCGGGTGATGTTAATATTGTCGTCGAAGATCAACGAGATATCGATAATTATCAAGCCTTTCTCGACCGAATGGGATTACAAGATACCTGTGCGAAGGTGGATTCCCTTATCTGTAAGGCCCTTTTTGATCGCGTTCTCATCAAGGCCTCATCGGCGCTGGATCTCTCCCTTCATTCTTTTGAACTCCCTCGCCAATTTGTCGATAAGACCAACATCGGTCTCTCAGATCACCTCCCGATCTCAGTCGTTCTAGACTGGAAAAAAGTCAAAAAATAGAGGCCAACTAAGACTCGTTTATTGCAATCAGATTTAGGTATAGAGGAGTTTCATACATCATCTCGTTCATCCAACTTTGGTTAGAATAATGAAATCTATCGCTTTTTTATCGCTCTTTCTTTTCGCCTGTTCTCAGACACCCGAAGCGGGTCAAGGTCAAGATCTTGATGTTAAAATAGACTCTGGAAGGGCTGACCAGTCCTCGCCGAAATCAGATCTTGGTCGAGACGATGTTCGGCGGGCGGATTTGGATCCGACAGCTGACCTTGGTACCGATCTCGAAGATAAACCCGATTTATCAAGCCAAGACATGTCGTCCAACGACATGAGCGAAGACGCAACCAGTGAGGACGTGCAGCCTGTCGAACCCAAGTCGGGCTCCTTCTCCGTTCTCATTTACAACGTTGCTGGTCTTCCTGCGTTGCTTTCCGATGCAGATCCGGCGACCAATATTCCCATCATTAGCCCTTTAC
>JALSKP010000349.1 GCA_026988815.1 Myxococcales bacterium
TAGACCAAACAATCGATTTGGTCACGACTTTTAATCCGTTTAGTTAGGCTTCCACTTGGTTAAAATCGACCTCTCGCTCTTCAAAACCTTGAAAGCTAAATTCCTTTTCTTTTTGTTGGGTAAAAGTAGGAAGAGACAAAAGAGTTTCTTCAATCCATTTCTGATTGTCCTTTAACCAATCAGGTTCGTCAAAAGTTAGAAAGTATTCATGCGCCATAACAGTTTATTCCTTGGCGGGTTCGCCCATAAATTCAGGCATGGTGACATGATCATTGGAAGAAATACCATCACGAATCAATACTTTTTGAACCGTTTTAAAGAGGATCTTTGTATCCAATATCAATGAGCGGTTTTGAACGTACCACACGTCATAGCCAAGTCGAGCTGAAAAATATTCTGGAGATTTGGATGGTAAACTGAGACTTAAACACGTTCGAAAAATTCCTCCTCAGAACATTGCTTTTCAAGACGGAGGTCCGGCCAATTGTCGCCTTGTTCTGAACCAACTCGATGCGATTCTAGATGAAAAGGAAAAGGCGCTTCTCGGAAAAGCAGCTAAAACGGAAAACGGTGTCGCGTTCGCCGAAATTGGTAAACTTGAAGACCTTAGAAACAATCTGATTGATCGACTTATGGGTAACTCGAATCCGAATATTCCCAGACCGATTAATCCCAAAATTTTGGAAACGTTCAACGAAGTCATTAACGAGCTACACGAAAATAAAATAAAACATCCCGGTGGGCAAGCTGATGCGCTGGATGAGTTCGCCGATACCTTAAAATCAAGACCCCGTGAAAGTGTAGAGTTATTACAAAATTACTCAGCAGTTTATGCTGCAACCGTCCAACAATCCGTAGGTCGCGCGATTAATAATGCAATTGAAAGTGGAAACTCAAGTAGCATTGTATTCGAAAATATTGTCGTGGATGAGGCTGCGAGGGCAAATCCTTTAGACTTATGCATTCCGATGGTTCTCGGAAAACGTCGCATTATTTTAGTCGGTGACCATCGGCAACTTCCCCACCTTTTGGAACCCAGTGTAGAACGTGAAGTGTCCGAAAGTATTTCTGAAGAGCTCCATAGTGCGCTCAAGAAGAGTCTTTTTGAGCGTTTGTTCGAGAACCTAAAAGCGAGGCAATTAAAAGACAACATTAGCCGTGTCGTAACGCTAAAAGATCAGTTCCGAATGCATCCAGCGCTGGGCGAATTCGTAAGCAAGGTGTTCTACGAACCCTTCGGCGAAGGGTTTAGCTCGCCAATTCTCAAAGAAGCGTTTATTCACGCGCTCCCCAACTATACCAAAGACTCTAAACCTGCCTATGCCGTGTGGAAAGACCTTGGGAATCAACGCGGCGGAGAAACCAGAAAGGGAACCAGTTGGGTACGAAAAGTCGAAGCCGATTGGATCGCAAAAGAAGTCAAGAATCTAATCGATTCCGATGACGGTCGTCAGCTGACTGTAGGGGTCATCACGTTCTACAAAGCTCAGGTCGGCGAAATTTTGGAGGCGATGTTGAGACATAGACTGACATATCGAGCGCTGGACTCCGGGAACCTCGAGATCTCGGATTCGTATAAAACCTTAGAGAGAAATCACAAGCGAATAGAACGATTAAGAGTGGGCACCGTGGATGCGTTTCAAGGAATGGAATTTGATATCGTATTCTTGTCGATAGTACGAAGTAATACTGTCCGTCAATCTGATGATGAAGTCCTCAAGCGTCGCAAGTTTGGACACTTGCGATTACCCAATCGGTTGTGTGTCGCGATGAGTCGCCAGAAACGCCTTTTAATCGCGGTCGGGGATCAACACATGTTTGATGCCAACGAAGAGCAAGAAGCCGACGTGCCTGGGTTAAGCGAATTTTTAAAAATATGTAGGAGCGAAGATGGAATGGTTACCTGAAAACGTTGAGGATCACTCGCCAAAGAACCACTGTCGATATAAGGGAGGTTCTAAGAAATTACTATTGTGGCCGGTTCGAAGATGGCAAGTGATTATGCCGAAGTACAAAAAGCAGGATCTAAATGCGTTGCAACGCGTCGTTCTTCGGCTTTTTATTGCGGGGCAACGGGAGCCGATTGAGATCGCAAAGTTGTTAGAGTTTGAACCTGAATTGATCGCCTACTTAGCAAAGGAATTGAGAGAGAGAAAGTGTTTGGCAGATAACGATGTGCCAACCGAAGTTGCCCATAAAATGCTTCGCGATGATGAGATTTGGGAACCGGAGGAACTGGAAAGAGGATGGGTGTATCAGAATGCGCTCACTGGAAAGCTTTTTCCTCGTTTTGTCACGGATGCGCCAAAGGCAAACGTTGAAAGCAATGAAAATGGAAAGCCGCTTGTTGTTTCTGGGTCGAAAGGCAAGCCTTATAAAAGCCTCGCATTTATAATTAATCATGTTTTAGAAATTGATACGAAGCCAAATCCTCGCGAGATTCTCGAGGCGGCGCTTCGTCACAAACGCCAGGTAAAAAGACATGGTCGTGCAGGGTTAGATGTCGGTGTGGAGTCGATCCAAATATCGGACATCTCGTTTGTCGGTGAGTCGAAATTAATGCACTTGTTAACCTTCATCTACATACCCGAAGAAAATGAGATCGAAGAATACCCTTGGTATGTCGCTGAACCGTTCGGGTTTGGTGCTTCGCATGAACTTCGTGAGCAACTCAAACAACATCGACTCGATGCCAACGGTGGCGTACGAGATTTACTTGATAAAATAACCGGAATGGGACGAAAAA
>JALSKP010000350.1 GCA_026988815.1 Myxococcales bacterium
CATCGATAACCTCTTCGTTTTCTGGGGCGCGGGTACTATAGGCACGAGAGAGTTCCTTACGAAACTCAGGGTTGCTTCCGTATTTCATGTAGGCCACATAAGAGGGATATTGCAGAGTGAAACGGTATACTTGTTTACCATCCACTTCTGTTTGTGCTGCCGCTAGATCGCTTTCGGGAAGCTCGGCTACATCGGCTGGGTCCTCTATAATCAAAGCGTAAGCATTGGTTGCATCGAGTAAGTTTTGCGAAAAGCGATTGCCTAATTCACTTAATTTAAGCTCTATTTCTTCGAGCGTTTTCTTTTCTTTTTCGGGCAATTCAGCGCCTGAAAGTACGAAGCCTTTGACTTCGTTTTCAACAACTTTTTTCTCTTCTTTGTCGTCAGACTTGATGCCTTTTATCTTTTTAAAGAGATCGACGTTTTGCGCGACCTTACTAGAGAAGGTCGAAAGTTGCGCGATTGCAGCTTCATAAGCCTTTTGCGTTTCCTCGGAATTTTCCACAGCATTGAGGAGGGAAAGGGGAAGAAAAGCATTGTTTAAATCTTCATCCAAATCCTGCATCGGCTTCATGATGTCTTTGTAGAGAATACCTTCTCCCTTACTGATGGCATCAATTTCGGCGAGCTGATCTGCGATCAATTGGGCAAGCTCGTCGGGAAAGTGTTCTAGATTTCCAGTTTCAAATGATACAAAAGACATGACTAAATCCTTGGACTAATTCGCAAAAAAGGAAATGTACTTTATTTTCGTGTTAGTTCTAGGGCTTTTGTAAAAAACCACAGGACACCGTTGGGTTTCGTCGCTTTGCTCCATCAACCACAACCTACAATACCTACGAGCTAGGAATTTAAGGAGCGTTTTTCAACCGCCAGTGCGGCTTCTTTTACCATTTCAGCTAAGGTTGGATGACCGTGGGAGGAGCGTGCAATGTCTTCCGATGCCGATCCGAATTCAATCGCTACGGCGAGTTCGGCGATTAGATCTCCGGCTTGGGCTCCAATAATGTGCGCGCCTAAAATACGATCAGTGGTCGCATCGGCGAGGATTTTTACAAATCCCTCTGTGGCGTTCAAAGCTTTTGCTCGACCGTTGGCTGCGTAAGGAAATTTCCCTTTTTTGAATTTTATACCTGCGGCTTTGAGCTCCTCTTCTGATTTTCCCACACTTGCGATCTCGGGAAAGGTGTAGACAATTCCTGGAACAGCGTCGTAATTCATATGGCCCGCAATATTTTGCATACGTTCTACACAAACGACGCCTTCTTCTTCGGCCTTATGGGCGAGCATCGGTCCAGGGATAACATCACCAATGGCATAGATGCCGGCGACGTTGGTTTTATAGTGCTCGTCGACGAGGATCATACCGCGTTCGTTGGTTTTTACCCCGACCTTCTCCAGTCCCAGATTATGGGTGTAAGGGCGACGTCCGGTGGCAACAAGAACGCGATCACCTTCGACCTTATATTCGACATCATCTTTATCGAGGTAGGTCAGCGTGACGGTATCTCCTTTGACATTGGCGCCGTTAACACGTGCATTAAGGATGAATTGCATCCCTTGTTTTTTGAAAATACGTTGGGCCGTTTTGGAGATTTCGTTATCGGTTGCCCCGAGAATTTTTGAGCCATACTCAAGAACGGTAACTTTAGCGCCCAATCTCAACCAAACCGATCCTAGTTCAAGTCCTATCACGCCGGCGCCGACAACGATGAGGTGTTTTGGAACTTCGGAAAAAGACAATGCGCCGGTCGAATCAACGATGCGATCTTTATCCATTTCTACGCCACGTAGAGGGCTTGGTTTGGACCCCGTTGCGATAATGATTTTGTCGGCGTTGATGGTTTGGGTCTGGCCTTCATGAAGGACTGAAATCTCAGTGGGGGAGACGAGAGTTGCGTGGCCTTGAATGCCTTCAACTTTGTTCTTTCCAAATAGGAAGGCGACACCTTTAGTAAGCTCGTCTACTATTTTGGATTTTCGTCCCAGCATTTGTTCAAGGTTTAATTTAACCTCGCCGACCTCAATTCCGTGCACAGCCATGGCGTGGGAGACCTCTTCGAAACGTTCCGAGGAGACCAACATCGCCTTGCTTGGAATACACCCGACGTTAAGGCAAGTGCCGCCGAAAGTGGAATAGCGTTCGATACAGGCGACTTTCATTCCCAATTGTGCGGCACGAATTGCGGCGATATACCCACCAGGACCAGAACCGATTACGACTAGATCAAATTTGCTCATGTAGAGACCTCGTTAAGCGACCCCTTCGAAATTTCATATTTAGAGCCAAGGGTCAAGTTTGTTCTCCTCTTGTTGAGTTATTTCTTCTCTTTAGGAATGTTAAATTAGCAAATCAAGGCCATGGTGTTTAGTAAATACCTTTACTAAGGTGCGTACCGGCGCCGCCAGAGAAAACCAAAGTTGTTTAGGGCGTGGCCTCGCCGCCAGAGAAAACCAAAGTTGTGTAGGGCGTGGCCTTGTGCCTCGCCGCCAGAGAAAATCAAAGTCACGTAGGGCGTGGCCTTGTGCCTCGCCGCCAGAGAAAACCAAAGTCACGTAGGGCGTGGCCTTGTGCCTCGCCGCCAGAGAAAACCAAAGTCACGCGTGGCCTTGTGCCTCGCCGTTAGAGAAAATCAAAGTCACGTAGGGCGTGGCCTTGTGCCTCGCCGTTAGAGAAAATCAAAGTCACGTAGGGCGTGGCCTTGTGCCTCGCCGCCAGAGAAAACCAAAGTCACG
>JALSKP010000351.1 GCA_026988815.1 Myxococcales bacterium
CGGCCGCTTCGATAAGTTCCATGAGTAGACTTGCAACGATCGTGGACTGCTCGGCCGGTTTCATTATAACCGTGTTTCCACACACCGCAGCCGCAATTGCCATGCCTGTGAGGATCGCGAAAGGGAAATTCCAAGGAGATATAATGGCCGCCACACCTCGGGAAGTATAGAAAAGCTGATTCAATTCTCCGAGCACATTACCCATCTGTTGCGGCTTAGAAAGGCGCTCCATTTCATCGGCATAAAACAGACAAAAATCGATGGCCTCACAAAGATCACCATCGGCTTCTCGCCAGTTCTTCCCAACTTCTTTCACCATCCACGCCGCAATCTCGTAGCGTCGCTGATCCATAAGTTCGGCGAGTTTTCTCACATAGCCCGTTCGTTCACCGACAGGCGTGGCCGACCAGCGGGCTTTTTTCGAGAGCGCGACCTGCACCGCTTTTTCGGCGGTCTTAAGATCTGCGACGAAAAACTCCCCTAAAACCCCTCCCTCACTCGGATCGATTGACGGGATTTTTTGAGCAGATTGAATGCGCTCGCCGTCCAAAATAATAGATACATTTCGTGTTGTGATGTTTGACAAGGCATCATCAAAACGCTGTCTTTCTTTTGCGTTTGCGAAATCGAGCAAGGGCCAATTTCGGAATCCTGCCTCGTTGAGGGGGTTGAGATGTTCGTCTCCTGTTGTCAGACTTTGCCCTTCTTCTGGAGCTGGTGCGGCGAGTAGTTTTTCCATTGAGTAGCCGTCGGCGTAGGAATGGCGGAGCCAGGATTCATTGCTGGTATTTTCCAAAAGTCGGCGAACCAGATAGGCCATACCAGGAATCATTTTCCCAATTGGAACATATTCTCGGACGCGATACCCCATATCGCTCATGGCGAGTTTGATGGGTTCGGCCATGCCGTACAACATCTGAAATTCAAGGTTGGATTGCGGAAGTTCATACTTTTGGGAGTACGCGATCGCATGGGCGATACTTCGAACATTATGCGATCCGATGGCGAGTCGAATGTGTTGGTGATTATCGAGAAGCAATTCGGTGCAGGCTTCAAAGTTTGCATCGGTCTCCCACTTTTCTCCCCAAACGGGACTCGACCATCCTTCTTGATTGCTGTGAATGGTTTCAAAATCCCAATAGGCGCCTTTAATTAATCGAACGCTAACTGGGGTTCCGCGTTCTTTTGCCCATGCGCAGAGCGATTTTAGATCGTCCAAGGTATCGCGAAGATAGGCTTGGATGGCGATACCAGCATTCGGGAAATCATTGAATTCGGGCTCGGATAAAATAGATTTAAAAAGCGCGATGGTAAGGTCTTTGTAATCGTGCTGTTCCATATCTAAGTTTACAAACGCATTTTTTTCTTTGGCTTTTCTAAGAAGGGGACGAAGACGATCTTTGATTGCATCAATACTTCCACCGGGATCAATGGGATCAATCTGGCTAAAGAGCGCCGAAACTTTTATTGAAACATTGACCCGAGGAACGACACCCCAGGGCGCGCTTTCTAGCTGTGGTTTTTTCTTCCAGTCCATCACGTCACTGACCAAGGTGTCGATGATCTCTTCGTAGCGATCGAAATAGTCATCGGCTTCATTTTCTGAAAGCGTGGCTTCTCCCAAAAGATCTAAGGTAAAGGCTAGGTCTTGTTTCCAACATTTTTTGAGTGCCTTCAATGCTTCTTTGGCGTCGCTTCCGGCGATAAATTTTTTCGCCATTCCTTTCATTTGTTTTTCGATTTGTTTGGCGGCAATTTTGGCAACAATGCTATTGGGTTTTACTTTTCCCAGACCCCATTGGAAGGAGGCGGGGAAATTTTGTTCGGGTCTACAAAAATATTCTTGAAGATGTTCGGCGACTTCTACTGGTGTTCTCAATGCAGGAAAGACATCCACAAAACGGAACATTTCGATTTTGAAATTCTCGTCTTTCATCGACCAATCCATTACTTTTCCGCTCCACCAATCTTTGTTGAAAACAGAAGGACTCTTTCCTTTCATTTTTTCAAAAATTTCGCTTCCCACTCGGATAATTTGCTCATCTGATATTGTTGCCACGTTCGTTCCTACTTTTTATTTCCAAGAGAATATTCAATATAAATCCGTGATTGGAAATGATAAATTTTAGAAAAAAAGAAGGCTCATTTGGGCGAAATTTTTTATGTATAGCGCCCCATAATAAAGTCGGAGCCATCGCCATTTTGAAATCTATGTTGATAAGATATGTTTGGTCTTTTGGGGACGGGATGATATTCTTTCCCACCTTTGTTAAATTGGATCGTCTTTGTCCTGGAAAAGTATGTTTACCCGACCACAAAAAATCATCCCATTCATCTTGATTTCCCCTTTTATTCTCCTTTGCGCGTGTATCGAAGGCCAACAATGGCAGCCCTCGTCTAAATTGGGTGAGGACGCAGCTTTGCGATCTGAGCTACAGGATGTAAGCGCCGATGCCGACCTGCCCCAAACAACATGCCGGCCCGCCTGTGAAAATGGCAAGGTCTGCAAGAGCGACGATTTGACCTGCGTTGACTGTTTGACGAATGACCAATGCCCTGACGCCTTTTGCAATAGCGCCACCAACCTTTGTGTGGACTGTCTGGAAAACACAACTTGCACGACCCCCACCGCCAGTACTTGTCAGGATGGCGCATGTGCGCAATGTTCAAACGATAGCGATTGCACCCATATTGAGGGCCTGCCTCGGTGTGAGGCCGGTACCTGT
>JALSKP010000352.1 GCA_026988815.1 Myxococcales bacterium
CTGTAGGAGCGCATCCAACGGATGTCTCGAATTTGCGCCCGGCAAAGAATGTCCCGATGATCAAACTTGCGTTGATGGCGCCTGCACCGAGCCCGCCAATTGCACTGACGAGTGTACCGTCGGCGACAGTTTGTGTACCCCCGAAGGACAACGACGGGTCTGCGAAATGGGACCCCAGGGATGTGGTATGATCTCCGCTCCCACCGATTGCCCTGGCACCCAAGTATGCATGAACGGAATGTGCGACGTTCCGAAGAAATGCCAAGACCTCTGTATCGCAGGCGAGAAAGTATGTGTGGCCAACGACCTGGCCTCCTGCGAAATGAATGCAATGGGATGTTTGGCGTTCTCAGCGATGGCGTGCAATAACGGTCAAACATGCCAAAACAACAACGGCGTTGTCGCCTGCGTGGCGCCCCCTCAAACCGGACCCGTGGTCATCAACGAGGTCTTCTACGATCCAATTGGCGATGACCTCCGTAACGGAAAAACACCAACCTTTATCGAGTTAAAAGGACCTCCAGGTTTGGACATCGCCGGTTATATCGTTGAATTACACAATGAAAAAAACGGCGCTATTTATGAGTCCTACGTCTTGGAAGTTGATTCTAAGCTCGACGGAAACGGATATGCGGTCCTCGTCTCAGATAATCCTGATGCTTTTCTTTCCTTTGCTTTGCCATTCTTCACCAACGTTTACCCCATCATGGTCGCAAGTATCGTCAATACAGACGTCCTGCAAAACGGCCCAGATGGTGTGGTTCTCAAAGATGATTCCGCCAGCATCGTCGATGCGATGTCCTACGGGTCTCCCGATCCTCAATTTTTCATCGGCGAAGGCCCCTGTGTCGATCGCCTCTCCTGTCACGCGGCTCCAGACGCGATCTCGGGTCATTCCGTTGGACGAATCAAAGGGCAAGACACGGACGACAATCAAGCCGACTTTAGAATCTTCTACCCCACGCCAGGATTGGAGAACGCAGATCTCATCATCAATGAGGCCTACTTCAACGAACCCGGAAGTGACACTGGTCTTGAAACCTTTGTTGAACTTGTTGCCCCGATAACAGGATGGGAAGACCTTCCCCTTGACGGATATGTTCTCCACGCTATCAACGGATTTAACGGCAATGACTACATCTTTACCGGTGTGAATCCTGGCATCGAGATGGCGGGATCGATGTTAAATGAGGAGGGATCTGATGGCTATGTTGTAATTTGTAATATTGATAAAGCAGGCCCAGGTATTCTAAATCTTTGTACCATCCCCTACGAAGGCGTGGATTGGCAAAATGGTCCCGACAATCTCGTCCTGCGTTTTCAAGGCGAGGTTATTGATGCTCTTGGTTTCGGAAGTTTTAGTGGAAACACGACTTTTGTAGGCGAGGGAGCCTCTAAACCCTTTGCATCCACTGATGCTGGAAAAGCGCTGGCCAGATGGCCACTTAGCGACGCCAGCAAAATAATCGACACCGACGATAATCGCACAGATTTCTACGTCGTTGACCCCACTCCCGGTTCTACCAACCCTCTACCTACACCTTAATTTATGAACGAAAACGACGAACATTATTTTTTTGAATTTGACTGCCCGATCTGTGAAAAGATCGACACGGTCCATTTTAAACCCAAACGCCCCGATGCATTGATCTGCCGTGATTGTATGGCCGAGCATGGCTCAGGATACGATTATACAAAAGTGATCAACTCCCCTCGGAGAAAACATCATACCAACGTCGCCTTTCCCATCGTCTGTTCAGACTGCGGAAAAGATGAGATTTTGGATTATGTACCCAAGGGCGTTCCTATCCTAGAACTCAAATGCGAAGATTGCATGCGTCTAGCCTTGCCCGAATCAAAGTGGGCAGAAATCGCGATGTTAAAAGATCGCGAAGCAGACAAAAAGTACTCGATTCTATGCGAAAAATGCGGTTGTGATTGGGAAATTCCCTTCAAGCCCAAAGAAGGAAAACGCTACCGTTGCGATACTTGTTTTGATCTCAACGATCAAGAATTTACGCCCGTCGACGAACCAGAGGAAGAAGAAAATCCTTGGGAAGTCAGAGATGGTTTTCGAGTGAGAAAGAAGAAGGATCTGGACGCGTAGCCCCCATTTTTCAAGGAAGAAAAAATGCAAAAGTTAAAACTCAAGGTCGGCGTTATCTACGGCGGAAAATCTCCAGAACATGAAGTTTCCCTTCAATCTGCGCGAAACATTATCCAAGCCATTGATCAAAAAATGTTCGATATCCTACCTATCTCTATTTCAAAAGATGGCCTATGGAAGGTCGCCGATTCCCTAAACTTGTTTACTAATCCCGACGATCCCCTAGGCATCGCCATCGTTGATTCAGATCAGGTGATTTCGATGCGTCCCGGCGCAAAGCATCCTCTTTTTATTGCGGGAAAAGAAGAAATTCCATTGGAGATTGACGTGGTTTTCCCCGTGCTTCACGGCGCCTTCGGAGAGGATGGATCTATCCAAGGCTTGCTAAAATATCTCGACATTCCTTTTGTGGGGCCAGGAATTTTGGGCTCAGCTGTGAGCATGGATAAAGATATTATGAAACGTCTTTTGAACGACGCCGGTATTCGTAATTCTAAATGGATTTTGGTTAATAAACACGAGAGAGAAAAAGTAAGTTTTGATACTATTTCGGAGACTCTAGGCTTACCCGTGTTTATCAAACCGGCCAACCTTGGCTCCTCCGTTGGCGTCCATCGG
>JALSKP010000353.1 GCA_026988815.1 Myxococcales bacterium
TCTTCGCTCCCTGCTTGTCCTGTTTTATCCACCAAAAAGTAGGGTGTGGAATAGGAACCGGCAACGAAGTAATCGACGTCTTCAAAAGCTTTTTTAAGTGCGGCTAAATCTTCGCCCTTCAGGTTTCCGGCCAAAGCTTCAACGATAAAGGAAAGCAATTGCCCCAAACGAAAGAAGGTTCTTCCCTTCTTTACGTCGTCAGAAACACCGCGATTGATAAAATTCAGGGTGGCTGGATATTTTTCTGAAAGCCAATCAAACTTGCCGAAACCATAGAGCCCGGCACGTAGATCGGTTAAAAGTTGCGCTCCGGTTTGGGTCGTAAAGGTCCACGCGATACGGACATCTTTCAAGCTGCTATCAAAACGCTTTGGAAATGCCTTGGGTAGAATTTTACGTAGCGGTTCAAGATCTGCGGTTTGTCGCGTGTGGTTAATATAGGCCCAAGGAGAATTTACAGCGAATCCTTTTTCGTCTGTAAGTTTACTTGTTATCACGACCGCATAAGTGGTTCTTTCGTCCAAGGCTTTGGTAGGACGAAGAAGAAGGGTATTGGTCTCGCGCTCATAAAAGGTGAGCATTTGCCCGACGTCGAGGGGGTCGCCACCTTTCGTTAAAGTATTTGGTGTATCCCAAATACCATCATCGTCGGTATCCTCAAGCGGATCCAAAAGACCGTTTCCGTTTTCATCGACTTCTTGAACTGATTCAAAAAGCAAATTACTGCCATTTGCTCTTGGATCAAAATCAAAATAGTTATTCGGTTTTACCATATTGGCGGGGAAGTTTCCGCGTCCCATATCAAGAAGAATAAACTTCCCAAAATTGGGACTATCCTCATCCACGTTCACCAAATATACGGCATCATCTTCGAAATCAGGAACAGGTTCTTGATGGCGTTTGATGATATTTTGAAGATCCAACATTTGATCAAATTCGATGGCGATTTGGGGCAGCATCGAAAATCCGTCGCTTTGATTGACCCGCCTTCGAACCCTAGCTTCTAACTTAGTCGGAGACATCACGGAGACGTTAATACGTTTTCCGGTCGGACTTGTGGGATCGATTTTAGTCGCGACATCGTTAGGAAAAGGAATGCGTGGCAAGGGACGCGCATCGAGATCAAACACCGCCGTCGCTCCACCTGATTTGTAGGTGGGAAAAAGGCCCTCTGGAACAGTGTTATCTTCAACACATCCAAGCGCCAAACTCGCAGCTAAAATTAAAGCAATATTTTTCATTTCTATTTTCACCATGATAACCCCAAACGTCCACGAACCAAATTTTGAGCCGGTGCAGCGTTTCCTTGGGCGTCGTTAAACGCATCGCCAGGAAAGAGAATGCCATACTCGATTTTCGCCTCAATCGATAAACTCGAAACCAATTTCATTTTGTATTGAACGGCTGCATCGATCTCAATTCCGAGATCGCGCGACCCTTCCCCGCCGTTAATACCGACCGGCGTTCCACCATTTTTGAAGGACGAAAAAGGGTCCGCCAAAGGAACGGCCGACTTGGCCCACAACATTCCCACACCTGCCAACAAGCCTTGGCTATTTCCGAAAAGCAATTGTGGGTTCAAGAATACCGTATTCTCAATCGCGCCGTCGGAAATCAGATTGTGAACACCACGGGGTGGCTCGCCTGATTGGGTAGGATCTGTTGCTCGAAAGAAAGAACGACGTGTCATCGCAGGAATATAGTGATCGTATAAAATCAAGCCAGCTTTGTAATTTGGATCGAAACGGAATCGAAATAAAGTATCATCGTCCGTATTTGCATCGCCCGATGCGTAGCCTGCTTTTAGTTTTGCGCCGATCTGTAATGGAATATGTCGACCGACCAATTCCACAGCAGTTCCAAATGCGAGGACGTCGGTTTCTGCTTTTCCCGATTGGGTATAGGCGCGGTCTGTAGATCCAGAGATAAGCGCAGACTCAAAGCCAACATCTACGCTCCAGTTTTTGGATTCCGTTAACCAGGCTTTCTGGCCGCTCAAGTCGATAGCCGAAACGACAAGCGTTTCCCCGCCATCATCAGTCTGATTTCTATGCGCAAAGTACACGCCTAAAAAGGAATGCTCGTCAGGGTTAACCGGGTTTTGATCTTTGTAGAAAACGGAGGCCACGCCTTGGATTGCTTGATCGCCGCGTAGTAAACTCGCGTTGTCATCTACAAAAACATAATCTCCGCCCACGATGACGTTAATATTTTTCATCACACGAGATGATTTTCGACCAAAGGCGAAGGGACGAAATCCCAGAACGAAACGAAGCACCCGATCACCACCCGCTTTTTGATTAAACAGATCATAGGCTTTTTCCTCGCCCGAATTGGCCACGATTCCCATTCCATAATCACTTGTTTGCAGACCCAATCTGGCAAGGAAAATACTTCGATACTCGATGTAGGCATTATAAGGATCAATAATATTTGGAATGACCTCGTCAAAAACCTCACCGCGTTGTTCATCATTAGCGTTATTGGTCACAAAATCGGTAGCGGTTAAGGCCGGCGCAGGTCCTACAAGCTGGCCGGGAATAAGATCGGTGGTGACGCGTAGTTTCAACGAACCAAAAGACATACCTGCATCTAGGTTTAGGCGATGAAAAACATCTTCCCGGGCTTCCAAAGGATTGGCATCATCAAAACTTTCTTGGTCCCGCGAAGAACCCCAAATTTGATATTTTACATTCGCAAAAGAAATTTTGTCTTTTGCGCG
>JALSKP010000354.1 GCA_026988815.1 Myxococcales bacterium
TGATAGCGGACGCGATATGTCTAACTCCCTCGGCACACAATACAAGCGATTGCCCAAGGACGCGAACAAGGATGTGATGTTCTTCAGTCCAAGCTCTACTGTTGGGGAAACAACTCCTCAGCAGAGGTCGACGATGGAACGACCACAGAACGCCTAAGGCCTGTCTTTATTCTCGATAACGTCGCCAAGGATTCAGCGGGATTCGGAAATAGTTGCGCGATAAAACGCGACGGGAGGGTGTGGTGCTGGGGAAGCAACGAAGCTGGAGAACTCGGCACCGGAGACGGCGAAAACTCTACAACGCCCGGCAAGTTCTTAGCGGTGTCGGCAGCGCGCCGATGACTGAAGTTATTGATATCGCAACCGCAGGTTTTCATTCGTGTGTGGCAAGAAAAAACGGCGAAGTCTATTGTTGGGGACCCGGCGAGGAAAGCCAAGTTGGTTTGCCGTTGCAAGGTCGCATACGCGAGAAAGATCGACGGTGTCTCCGGCGCAACCCAGGTCGGTGCAAAATTTGAGTTTAGCCGCGCGCTAACAAATGGAAAAGTGATGTGCTGGGGAGGCGGCGGTTGGAGCGGCGCGGTAGGTCCCAATTTCGACGAAGATAACGCTCATATTCCGGTCGAAGTTCCGCTGCCCGTCAAGGCCACCACCCTTCTACTCTAGCGTGCCTTCTCTCTAACCTTTAATCCAGAATCGGACCCCACAAATCGACGAAGGGGTTTTTCTTCGTTAACATGCATGAAGCGCATTTTTGATTTTAGGAGAGCCCATGAAATATCAACCTATTTTGTTTTCACTATCTTTGGTTTTCCTCATCCTAAGTTGTGGCTGTGAAGACCAGAAAAGTGGTCATTCCCGAGAAAAACGCGATATGTTCGTCAGTGACCTTGGAAGAGCGGACATCGCACAATCGGACAGCGGAGTCGCTCTCGTCGAAAAAGACATGCCTTCAGACCAACAGGACATGTTGGATATCGAAGAAATCGTGTTCAATCAAAATGCGATTTTTGTATCGACTGCCGGTATGGATTCAAATGATGGACGTACTGTGGAGACGCCATTTCGAACGATGACCAAGGCTGCCGCTATCGCTATCGCCGGTGAGACTATCTATGTCGAAGCCGGTACCTATGAAAATGAAATCGTTGTTTTTGAGAACAACGGCGAGGAGGACTCACCGATCACTTTAGAAGGATATCAGCGGACGCCGGGCGACCGCCCAACTTACAAAAACTTCGACGAAAAAACCCTTCTCGATCCAACCTTAATGCCGCTTCTTGACGGTGGCGATCGGTCCCAAGGTATTGGCATCACCATGTTTGGCAGCTTTTTAATCACGCGCAATCTTGCGATTCGAAATGTTGCACGTGGGATCTATGGCTATGGTGCCCAACACTCGGAGGTACATCGTGTTTACATTTCTACCTTGGGAGAAAATAACGAAGAAGCTTATTCTGGCAAAGGCATTATTTTTGGATCTGATGCCTCTTATAATCTAATCAAGGACTCAGTGGTTATCGACGCGGGCGCTGAGGGCATTGCCGCCTTAGGGCAGAATAATCGCATCGATAATTGTACGGTCATCAGTACATCAAAAGAGGAAAACGATAACTCTACAGATTATTATCTCTTCGTTGATGGCAGCGACAATATCATCGAACATTCACGCGCGATTAGGATCGGCGAGCAAGAACACGTTGGTCATGGAATTGGTTTAAAGGGGGATTGTGAAAACAATATCCTTCGAAACAACTTAGCCGATGGTTTCGCGGGTGCCTCTTTTTATGCTCGCCATCGTGGCGTTCGCAATAATCTCTACAAAAACAATCGTGCAGTGAATGGAGAAATGGGAATGAATTTCAGAGATGGAGCAAGTGGAAATATCGTTGAAGGATTTACTACCCAGAATATGGATTGGCCGATTATTTTTCTAGATAGCGATGAGGATGGCGGGAAAACCTTTTCTGGAAAAGACAATATCGTCCGCGATTGTCATTTCAAAAATACCAGAAAAGCGATTGTCGCTTTCCATGATTATTTGTACGACGACATTTTTGCTGAATCTAACCTTATCGAGAATTGTGTCATTGAGGATAGTCCCTACTTATTCGACGTACGCTCGAAAGGGAAAAATAATATATTTAAGGATAGCATTTTAAAAAACGTTTCCGAATACGCTACCTTTAAAAGTGGCAAGGTCGAGAGCGATATTGGGTTTACTTTCGAAAACATCATTCAGGAAAACAATGGGTTTGTTCTACCTTGAAGGCATTGAAGAGTCGGACTTAAATTGACATCGCTATTGCGTATGAACCTTGGAACCCAGTCCTGATTCAAGCAACCATCGAGAACCCACTTTTCTTAATTTTAGGGTTTGGTTGGTCTTCCTGTTTGCGGAAGTCACCTCGACATAAACCACCGCGCTCGCCTCATCTGCGATAGTGCGTTGAATGCGATAACTCTGAACATCTTTGAGCCAAGGCGTTGAGGTCCAACTCTCCTCCACCATCTGAGAAGAAAAAGTACGGCACTCTTTCTCCTTGTTATTGCATGAAAATCTCGCAATTTTTGCGAGTAACTTCGCGTCCTTTTTCAAACTTTGAAAACTTGCTGGGGTCATCGCATTGAGATCTTTGCAACGTTCTGGGGTTTGCATTTCCTTCATCCGCGTTAAGATACGTTTAAACTCGTCCGTGCAAAAGGTCGCCTTTGGACT
>JALSKP010000355.1 GCA_026988815.1 Myxococcales bacterium
GGAGGCGCAATTGAAATGGATACAAAAAAACGAGCCAGATAGGCTCGTCATATAGACTCAAACGAAAAGAAAATTTAGTTTGAGCTAGAAGGCTTACTTGGTGCTTTTTTGACTGCTTTATTCATCGCGTCAGCGCCTTTTTTAACGTCGGTAACGCCTTTTTTAGCAGCGTCGCCTACTTTGGCAGCGCCGTCTTTTACTTTAGCCGCGCCATCTTTGGCAAGGTCGCCGACTGCGGCAGCGCCCTCTTTTACTTTAGCAGCGCCATCTTTGGCGGCGTCGCCCACTTTGGCAGCGCCGTCTTTGGCAGCTTCGCCCATTTTCTTCATTTCGCCAGATGCACTTGAAGCACCTTTCTTTACGCCATCCATACCTTTGTTTGCAGCGCCTTCAACTTTCTTAGTCGCTTCGTCTGCTTTGGCTTTCATCTCTTCGACTTTCTTGTCACAGCCAACGCCCAATACGAGGGTCATAAGTAGTGCTAAAACGGGGACAATGTTAAGTTTCTTCATGCTAACGACTCCTTTTTTGTTTTCGTTAATTGGAGGGAGTGTACGATGCAAAACAGATTTGTCAACCGAAGGCGACGATTTTGCGCCATATGATCTTATCAACGCATTTCCTTCACGTCTTTTAATACGTCCATCTTCGCATCTGTCGCCTCTGTATTTTCCGCCATTGCGTCGATGCATCCGCCATTCCTTCATTAGAGACCTCCGTTCCTGTATTTCCAAACCTAGCCTTTCCGGAAGCTATGCATGCCCAAACCTCGTCCAAAATAACGACGTAAAAAAGGCCCAATATCGATTATAGAGATCGTGTTTTAGTTTTCAATATAGAAGCTCCTGGTTGAATTTGGGCCAAAAAATTTCGTGGAGTTTTGTTGGATAATAAACACAAGTTTGGCCCCCTTCGATTCAAGACCAACGCAATACTATCAACAGATTCAGCACGAATCTCCGTTTTTTGAACTCTAAAAAAAACGAATCCGGGCATACCCAAGGGCACGCAACCACAGCGGGTTACCCCTAATAGATCAAATTCAATCCGACTGCTTTTAATCAGACATATTTAACACGAATCCTTTTAACTTGGTTTTATATTGGGTACACTCAGAACTAATGCAAATCGAGAGAGACATATGAAGTTTCATTTCATCACGGGGATGGTTTTCCTGGCTGCTTGTCAAGGGACAGTCAGTCTTGACGGCAATGAGCCTGATATTAGTAAACTGAACAACAATGAGAATAATGGTATTGTTGTTAAAAACAACGGCGTGGTTGTTGTCGGCGACAAGATCATTGATCCGGGACGGGTAACGATTCATCGTTTAAACCGCGCCGAGTATAATAACACTGTCCGTGATCTTTTGGGCGATACGAGCCAACCTGCCGATATTTTTCCTGATGATGATTTCGGATATGGGTTCAACAATATCGCCGACGTCCTTTCTCTTTCTCCTCTTCATATCGAGGTTTACAATTCAACCGCCACAACGCTAATTAATACAGCTTTGGGTGATCAAGCCTCGACCGAAGAACAGAGCACGCGTTTTGAAGCCGAAACCTTAACGGGAACAGCGGGCGCACAAACCGCCGACGGATGGAATCTTTATTCCAACGGTACGATTAGTACCAACTATGATTTTCCGGTCGACGGCGAGTATAAGATTGTTGTTAGAGCCTATCAGACAAAAGCGGGCGCAGATGAAGCGAAAATGACATTTGAAATTGCCGGCAATATCGCGAAAACGATCGATATTCCTGCAGAAAGTTACGCTCTTTACGAAGAGAACTTTACGGTCAACAAGGGCAATCGCATTGTTTCTGTGAGTTTTATTAATGATTTCTTTCAGAATGGAGAAGACCGAAATCTATACGTTGATTATTTCGAAGTCGTTGGCCCCATTGGTTTGATGAGCACACCAACAGGAAGTCAACGTGATAGAATTATGGTGTGTGAACCCAGTTCTCCTTCAGAAAATACCTCATGTGCCACGCAAATTCTGACCGCCTTTGCCAAGCGCGCCTGGCGCCGGCCACCAGAAAACGAACAAATTACAGACCTCCTTCGTTTGGTTCAGCTGGCCGCCGACGAAGGTGATGATTTTGAGACAGGGATTCGTTTGGCTTTACGCGCCATCCTTGTATCGCCAAATTTCGTTTTCCGGGTGGAGTTTGACGATGACGTTAACGATAAGACACCTCATCGCTTAAATGCGTATGAGTTGGCATCGCGTCTGTCATATTTCATCTGGAGTTCGATGCCCGATGAGCGACTATTTAAATTGGCCGATTCCGGCGACCTGTTAAAAGCCGATGTTTTGAAAGGAGAGGTCGATAGGATGATGGACGACGAGAAGTCTATTGCCCTCGTTGACGGTCTTGCGACTCAGTGGTTGTATATTGATAAAGTAAAAGATGTTACGCCCGATACGGATGTATTTCCAAAATGGGATCCCGCCTTACGAGAAGATTTCCGAATGGAAACCCGCTTATTCATCGAAGATATTTTCAAAAAGAACGCAAGTATTAACGATCTTATTTTGGCTAAATATACTTTCGTGAACGATCGCTTGGCGGCCTACTACGGTATTTCAAAACCTCCTGGTGAGGGTTTTCAACGGGTAGAACTGGTCGGCGAAGAACGTCGCGGTTTTTTAACCCAAGGCGGATTTCTTACCCATACTTCCAAAGCCAATCGAACCAAACCCTCCGCC
>JALSKP010000356.1 GCA_026988815.1 Myxococcales bacterium
GGTAGACCGTGGCAACGTTTCTCGCAGCATTGGCATACACGCGTACATCACCAATTCTTTTTGCATCTCGCATTGCTTGGAAACCAACCCTTAACGCATCGTCGAACTGGCGAGAGCGTTGGGAAAGAATCGCCATATTGAGAAGACAAGCACGCGGAAAATGATCGCTAGCGTGATGGGAGTGGGAAAGTGCTTCTTCGAAAAGGCGCTTTGCCTCCCCATCCTTTTCGGTGCGGAGTGCAATAATACCAAGATAGGTTTTGGATTCCGAAAGTTCTTTATTCCATCCCCACATCTCGGCGAGTTCAAGATTTTCCTCAAGGTATGTCTTCGCTTCTTCAAACTTCCCTTTGACAATATACACTTTAGAAATCGCTTTCCTCATGTCGTTGAGGCGGTGCAAATACTCACTTTGTTCGCCTTCGCCTGGCAACTCGTTTAGAAAAGGGAGAAGTTCGTCGAGAATCTCCTCGTGTCGACCCAGTGCAAAATTAGCCTCGCTGCGAGAAAACACACTTTCGAGCGAGGCTTCGTTTTCAAGCATTTTAATCGTTTCGTCAAAGCGTCCAAGTCGGTTTAATAGGCGCGCTTTTATGCTTTTGCTTTCGCTATCGTCTTGCCCTTGGAGGTAAGAAAGGGCTTTTTCAAATTCGCCCAAGTTCTCCAATGCCTCGACCAATCCCTTTTGGGCGTCCTTTAATCGTTCAGGGTTTTCTTCTAATTCCAGCCACCCCTCATACATCACAGTGCAGCGTTCTATCTCGCCTTGCTTGCGTAGAGATTGTATTGCTTTTTCGACAAAGGTTAACGCGAGTTCGTTTTTAGCTTTTAAAAAATGTTCACAGATAAAAGAAGCATTAAATCCTTCGACCACACCGGATTGGGCCAAATGAAAATGAATGTCTTCTTTTCTGGCATCCCCGATCGAGGCTAGAATTTCTCGACTCAGATTCACATCACTTAAGGCAATTTTGACTTCCCCTTTCGTAATCTTCCTTTCAATCAATCCTGAAGATAAAAGCGATTTTAATGCGCTCGTAAACCCTTCGACTTGGCTCAAAAAAGACGCGCTACGGTGGAGCAAACTGGGTTGAATAGATGCTTTATTTACCGAAATGATATCGAGTAAAATACGTTCTCTTGGCGGCAACGACAAATACCGATAGAAATTTAAACGAGGCGCAAAATCGGCGGCATCTTCGAGCATCTTTTCAAAACGGGCAAGGTCTCCCCCGACGAGTTTTAGAATACGATTAACGGTATCCTCTTCCGTTAGTTTTTCCCGGATAGAGTCCGATGCAGTCCCCCGCAAATCTAGGATCTCGAGAGAAAAATCACCTGCTAAACCACAGGTGAGCAATGCTCGCCCTTTCCTTACCATCTGGATATCGGGATTCATTTGCGAAATCGGATCGGCATAACAATGCTCCAAAATCGGCAAAACCCAAGCGCTTTCATCTACCAATAAAACATGAGGAATGGTCTCGCAAAAAACGGCCCAAAATGCCAGCTGTCGCCCTCGCAAATCACCGTCTTGAACAAGCCCCATTTGAAGGCTTTCCATCGCCTCGATCAAAGTTGTCGTCAGAAGGGGCTGAGGGATCCGTTTGCGAAGACTTTCGATCAAACCATGAATACTTCCTTCGCGATTTGCTCGAATGACAAAAAACGAACTTTCTTCAAAGACAGAACTCAAACTCTGAAAAGAAACCCCCTTCGTCAGATACATGTGACCATCACTGGTCTTCGCATCTATTGCACGTCGGATAATTTCAAGACTTTGACTCATTCTTTCTCGCTTTGGACTGTAGGACAGTGTACTACATCGGATTAACCATTTAAATAGGGCAATGATAAATATTCGTATTCATGATTTTCTTTATAATCACCATTGAACCCTTTTTTTTGAACAAAACGTAGAACCAGCGACGCTCTTGCGAAAATCCATCGCTTCACTTTGTTTGAACCCCGCTTTTAAGGATGATAGGCTCCAGACATGAAAATTCTAAAATGGCTCCTCACATCAAAAACTGGGATCGCGGTCCTTATCGCAATCCCCGTCGTTATCGGCGCGGCCGCAGCCCAATTCTACTATTTTGAAAAACCGGTTCTAGAAAAAAAAGAAGCACTCAAAAAGGGAGGCAATACACTTGAGAAAATTGCCGACGCGCTCGAAAAAGCGTCCAAAGATGGACAACAAACTTGGCCCAGACGAAGCGAGTGGTTTCCCAAAAACCTCCCCTGTGCAGCCTCCCTAAAAGTAAAAAGGGTCCCACCCTGGGACCGTCTCGGATTTGAGGAATTTACCCAAACCCAATTCCAATATCGACTCGATACCTTTAAGGGAAAGTATATCCTCCGCGCAAGAAGCGACTCCGATTGTGATGGCGTATTTGCCATCCACACTATAGAGGGCGCAACAGATTGGACCTCCAGTTTCCGTCGAACATCAACGACGAAAAATAGTAAAGAGTAATACTACATCAAAATGAAAAATCATTCTTCCGAGTCCCCCCTGGACTTTCGACGCCAACGAGAAAAAGCGCTTTTAGGTTCTACCTTTTCCTCCTCCTCACCCTCTTCTTCTGTTTTCCCCTTCTTATTACGTTTTATTTTCACCGAATTTTTAACACTTGGGACCACCCTTTCGTCATTGGGGATAAAACGTACCTCGGTTTTTATCTCGAAAGAAAGCGTGGTCAAAATTTTGGCAAT
>JALSKP010000357.1 GCA_026988815.1 Myxococcales bacterium
AGCTCTTACAGGGTTCAGCCAGATATAGACGAGTGTTTCGACGATCTTTTGGGTATCGAGAAGCCAGGTATTTCCGGGGTCGCTTGAGGACCAAAAATTCTCTCTTCTTTTCAGTTTTTTATTTAGTATCTTGGCAACCAATGCGTGAAAGCGCTGCATAAATCTGGACCGTTTCCCCGTGCTATCGGTGAGGCAAATATGGGTATGATTGGACATAAGGGTTAACGCATGGGGGATTTGTCCGTGTGCGAGTATGGCTAAAGCGAAGACCTATCCCACCGCATTTTTAACATAACCTTCTTCACAATTTCGTAATAGATACTTTCGTTGAGTGGTAGGTCTTGTGAGATGAACGGTTTGACCGGGTAGATGTTGTTTTGATTCTGACATTTATTTTCCCCCTTTCGGATAAATTAGGACATTCTTCTAACGAACGAGAGTGGAGGTTTATTTCAAATCAATCGAAAATCACGATTTCGCACGTACGTTAAAGGTCTTCGCGTCTCCTGGAGGTATTTGCGCCGTTCAAACGTTCACATTCGACACGAATTGAACAAAATCCGAATTGACATAAGTTACGTCCCGAGTGAACGCAATTATTCCCAATATGTATCCTTTGTCATCTTTGATGAGATCAACGTACATCCAGGGCCAGGAGTCAAAATCGCTGTTATGCTATGAACCAAACCTTTTCCAAATAAATAGGTAGTCTTATAGTCGGCCACGACCCGAAACCTGCTTCCCTCATTGATCATGCGATACCTAAAATGGCTTCTGTAATGTGAAATATACTTAATTTCTTTCCACCCCTCTTCTGAATAATTGGGAGTCGTTTTTTCCCAATCTTTGGGCAGCGCCGACGACGCTGCTGAATGTGGAAACCTACATTTGTCTTCATAAAAATAGACTACTTTTGCCCGAATACCAAGAATTCCATTCCTTCCCGACGCTATTTCGCTGCCCCTTTTATACAAATACCCGCCCATAACAAGGAAACCAATAAAGAGGAACACGATCGCTCCTAACACGATGCCCAAAAACCAACCCATTTGTCGGCAACCGATTTTCTTCTTCTTTTTATGAGTGTCCAAACTTTCCTTCTTTAAATGAAAACGCTTTTCAGGTTTCTATCACAAATGTCGTCTGAAGATATCACGAAATCGCACAAAGCGAGACTTAGCTTCGTTTCGTCGATCGGAACTGACTTGACCCCGTTTTCACGGACACCAAATTGGTAGTAGGATGCTACCACGGAGGTTCGAATGAAAGAAAAAAGAAAGAGATATACGCAAGGATTTAAGGATGACTCTGTGCGTTTGATTGTCGTTGAGGCTTCTCGGTGCCAAAAATCGTAAAGGACTTGGGGGTTTGCGCAGGCTCATTGTACGATTGGGTTAAGCGCTCCAAAAGCATGATGAACCCGGAAGAAAACGAAAGGCGGCGCACGAGTCCAGGGATGGACGAGGTAGAGCGACGCACGAGCCAAAGCCGAAAGAGAATCGAATTATGTGAAGGAAATAAAGTGATTCGATATCATTTTATTCACATAGAAAAGGCGAATCACACGGTTGTAGATTTATGTCGTGTGATGAAAGTCTCTAAGTCTGGATATTACGACTGGAGGCGCCAAGGCCAATCAAAACGGGACCTTGAAAATGATAAACTCGACTACTATATTTCAAAAGCGTACGAAAAAAGCAAGGGTCGTTATGGGTATCGAAGAATTTACTACGCTCTAAAAGCGGCGGATCTCCAGACAAGTATTCATCGCGTCCAACGTCGAATGGAGGCCTTAGGATTGAAGGCGAAGCGTCGTAAAGCCTATAAACAAACAACGAAGTCAGAGAAAGGGACTATCGTTCCTGGGAACGAATTGGCTAGAGCGTTTTCTCCTTCCAGAAAAAATCGCTTTTGGGTAACAGATGTAACCTACATTGGAACGCGGGAGGGTTGGTTGTTTTTATCATTGAGCATCGACCTTTGGTCGAGGAAAATTATTGGCTGGTCGATGCGTAAAAGGAACGATACAGACTTGATAATCGCGTCCTTAAAAATGGCATTATGGATAAGAAATCCTGAAGAAGGTTGGATTCATCACTCAGATCAGGGCAGTCCTTGCATGTCCGAAAACGATGTGAAAATGTTGGATCATTGGAAGGCGAAAAGGAGTGTGAGTTATCGTGGTGATTGTTATGATAACGCCGTTGCGGAGAGCGCTTTTGGTTCCTTGAAGCAGGAAATGGTTTACTTGGAAAATGTCTTTGAAACGCGCGAGAAAGGACGAGTTAAAATACTGAAATACATTAATTTGGTACAATTCTGAGCGTCTTCATTCGTACCACATCGACCAAGCACGTTGTTGACAAAAAAATTTAGATAAGGTCTTCAGGAAAAGTTAGCGTGCCCGGTTCAGTGAGACCGTTTCGAAAAACTGTGCCGAGATATTTCCTAGGAACTATGCCGTGTTTTCGCGCAGTTTCGCAAAGCGTGTACGCCATCGCACTGAATTTTGCACCATCAATACTTTTGCTTCCGTGGAAGTTCTTTCGGCCTCGCACCGGTTTTCGTAAAGCGAATTCAGCGGGATTGTTGTGCAACGGGACGTCGGGATTATTTGCAAAGTAAGTCAATTTTCCCATCGTTTATCCGTATATTTAATCGCTCGATTTAGATTCGAGCCCTTCCATCCGTCCGTATTGTCCTGCATCCATTTT
>JALSKP010000358.1 GCA_026988815.1 Myxococcales bacterium
TAACCCTCCAAACAACCACAGCATTACCGATGCGACCATCCAGAAATAATAAGCGACATCACCGCCCTTTTTACCAGCACTGTGAATCATCATATCTGAGGTAAGATCGACCTCCGGTGTAGTCAGAACCGGGAGGTCCTCGCGAACCTTGATCACCTCGCTTTCGTGCACCAAAGAGCTTTCCATATCGGAGGGCTCAAGAACAATCGGTTCCAAAAAAGGCGCCTCTTCACTTTGAGATTGCTCCCCTAAATTATCCTGTCCATTTCCAAACAGCGGTAAGGGCTCTGTGGCTCTCTTCGTTTTAAACGCAATACCCGGTGGGGCCTGAACGCGGACATGTTTTCCCGTCCATCGGTTCACCATTTTTCCTAGGCGATGGTCTTCGACCTCTTTTTCTTCCAACCATTTTTCATAGGTCGAGTCCAATACATCTATCTTCTCTTGGTTGGCCTCCATGCGTTCCAAACGTGGGTTCGCATAGCGTTCTATTTCGGCGTGCAATCGACCGTTTTCTTCCTCCAAACGCGCTTTCATACTATCGAGCTCGAGTTTCAGGCACGCATCATGGACTTCCAAGGCGATAAGGTGGTCTTTCCCGTCCGCTACAACCGAGGCCATATCAATACCATGCGTTTTTAACGCCATCACGATAGCCGCTTCTTTGGCGCGCTCGTCGAGCTCAATGATACTGGTGTCATCGAGCATTGATTCCACCCGAAAGACGTTAAAGTTCTTGTCTTTTTCTACACCCAAACCGGCGTTCTTGTACACATCCAGAATGCTCAAACCTGTCGGAGATTTTTGTTGGGTATCAATGACCGGATTGGTGACTTGTTCGATTCTCGATTGCGAAACCAACTGCTCAGTTCTCTTTTTTTTCAGACGACTGATCAGAATTTTCTTTTTTTGGTTCAGTACAGGCTGAACCGGCTGCGTTGTTTCTTGAAGAGGGATCCTTATGTTTTTTGTTGGATCTTGCTCGTGCGCCAACTCCCTCAATTCAGCATCAGATAATAGATCATCGAAATTTTTCATCCCAAGCTCCTCGCACTTCTCCGAAGACTAGTTTTCTTTGACGAAATGTCAATCTAGACCCTTATTACAATCCTCTCAAAATGTTGGTCTGCGTCTTTACTTATTTTTCGCGCCGTGGAATGAACAAGCTAGATTCCATATCGGAGATAAAGATGAAACTCGACGAAACCTATAACCCCAATCAAGTTGAAGAACGTTGGTACGAATTCTGGCAAGAATCCGGTTTTTTTAAGGCCGATGAAACCAGTGATAAACCGCCCTTCACCATCGTCATTCCTCCTCCCAACGTCACCGGAAGACTGCACATGGGGCATGCCCTTTTCGTCACCCTTCAAGATATTCTTATCCGTTGGAAACGTATGGAAGGCTTTGAAACACTTTGGCTTCCAGGAACCGATCACGCAGGCATCGCCACCCAAATGATGGTCGTCAAAGAACTCGCCAAAACGGGTGTTTCTCGGCACGATCTAGGACGCGAAAAATTTGTCGACAAGATATGGGAATGGAAAGAAGAAAAAGGCGGCCAGATCATCAACCAGATGAAAAAAATGGGAGCCTCATGCGACTGGGATAGAGAACGTTTCACCATGGACGATGGACTCAAGCACGCCGTGCGCGAAGCCTTCGTTCAAATGTATGAGGACGGCCTTATCTACCGCGCCGAACGCATGGTCGACTGGGATCCCGAGTTAAAAACCGTGCTCTCCAATTTGGAAGTACTGCGCGACGAAGAAGACGGCCATTTTTGGTATCTCAAATATCCTCTCGCCGACGGTTCCGGGGAAATCATCGTTGGTACAACCCGCCCGGAAACCATGCTCGGCGATTCTGCAGTCGCCGTACACCCCGACGATGAACGCTACGCATCGATGATTGGGAAGATGATCCAACTGCCGCTCTGTGATCGCCAGATCCCGATTATTGCAGATTCCATTCTACCCGATCCAGAAAAAGGAACAGGGGCCGTTAAAGTAACACCCGCCCACGATCCAAACGATTTTGACTGCGCAAATCGACACGACTTAGAACGCATTGTCGTTATCGATTTTGACGCCAAAATGACCGATAAATGTCCCGAAGGATTTGTTGGACTCGACCGTTATGAGGCAAGGGAAAAAGTCATCGCCGAGTTCAAAGCACTCGGTTACCTCGAAAAAATCGATGCTATTAAATACACCCCCGGACGAGGCGAACGATCGGGCGTCGTGGTCGAACCGCTGCCAATGCTGCAGTGGTTCGTCAAAACCGAACCCCTTGCAAAATTGGCCATTGAGGCCGTTGAGTCGGGTGCCACCGAAATCGTGCCCGCCATGTGGAAAAAGACCTACGACCACTTTATGTACAACATCCAACCGTGGTGTATCTCTCGCCAGCTTTGGTGGGGACACCAGATTCCTGCTTGGTATTGTCAGGATTGTGAGCACATCACCGTCTCACGTACCAATCCCGATCAGTGCCAAGGATGCCAAAGCAAAAACATTACACGAGACGAGGATGTTCTAGACACCTGGTTTTCATCCGGGCTTTGGCCTTTCTCCACCATGGGATGGCCTGAAGAAAATCTAACGCTCAACAAATTTTATCCCACCCAAGTAATGGAAACCGGGTCCGATATTCTCTTCTTTTGGGTGGCTCGCATGTTGATGATGGGCACCTATTTTATGGGAGAAAC
>JALSKP010000359.1 GCA_026988815.1 Myxococcales bacterium
AGAGCCAGTAATAAGACGAAATACGTTTTCTTAGTTGGAAGGTAGAGCACATGAAATCCTGTTAGCGTACGCTGGACGGTATTCTAAATTCTAATATGTTTCCAATGCATAAAAAAACAAAAAAAATGCATCGATTTCAGGATATGGGGAGAAAAAGCAGGTTTTATTTTCTGAGATAGTCGAGCAGACTTCCAATGAATCCCAATCGAATCTTGCTCGTCTCAATTCGACTTCTTTCATAAAAGACTTCCAGTGCTTTGAGTTCATGGCGGTCGAGCCAAATGCCATGACCTTTGATACAGCTATCAATGAGAATTTGTGAACAAAACCCGTACTCTCGTCTTTCCAACACGTTGTCGCAGATCGGGCAATTGAGGAGTGCTTTTGTTTTTGCTTTCGCAAAGTCGTAGGCTTCATTGATATGATCTGACATTTCCTTGAGGTCTTCACTATAGTCGTTGATATGGGTCTCTTGAATGGTTTCAAGTTCACCGGCATCAAGCCAAATTCCGCCACATGTTGAGCATTTATCGATTTCAACGCCTTCGTATTTTTCTTTATGAAGGTCGCTATTGTCATTCGGGCATTTCATAGGATCACCATTGGTCAGGGTCAGCAGTTGAAGATGGTCCTTATAGAAGAAAACATATAGCTCGGCAACTACCAAAGCTTTCCATATTTATAGAGATTTATGAAGGGTTTACTGGGATTGTTCTTTTTTAGGATGTAGGTCGTGTTTCAAATCAGCGGCCAAGGCTTTCGCTTTTGCCTCATTTAAATCGAGTTTCTTTTCAGTACTTCGAAGCAAATGTTGGGGAAGTGGAATGAGACCTTTGGGTTCCAAATCATCTTTGGAAAAGGTCTCGCCGATGTCTGGCTTTACTCTTTTTCGTTCAAGGAGGGGCGCTGCAGAACGCAATTTTTGTGTTTGGGGATTGGGCTTCTTACAATAAGAAAAAAACAATATAGTAAGTAAATAAACTAAATGGCGAGTATATTTTAAAATGGGAAATCCGATTTTTTGTTTTTCGGATCGCCCCAACAATCGATAGTACCGTCATCTTTGAGAGCACAATTGTGGTTGCTACCGACAGCAATTTTTTCGTATTGATTTTGGGTAGGTGCATCTGTTTGATCAAGTCTGTTATCACCCCAACAGAGAATCTTTTTGTCTGAGTAGAGTGCGCAAGAGTGATTAGCACCTGAGCCCAAACGAAGGACTCCAGCTTTGGTCGGTACTTCCAATTGGTGGTGATCGTTGGCTCCCCAACATTGTATTTTTTTGTCGCCTTCGTTGATAGCGCATGTGTGTCGGCCGCCTGCTGCAACAGCAACAAACTTTTTTTCGGGTACGTTTGTCTGCCCGTCGCTGTTCTTTCCCCAACAATGCAGGACAAGATCCTCGCCGATGCCACATGTGTGTGATTCGCCGGAACTGAGGGAAATAAAAAGAAATTCTCTATTGACCTCTAACTGTCCATCGAGATTTGAACCCCAGCAACGTACGTGTTTGGTATCATCAATAGCGCAGGTATGCTTACCGCCAGCACTCACCTGGGTCCACTTAATGTTAGGGGTATTGGGCACCGGTGTTTGACCGAAGCTGTTGGCCCCCCAACATTGGAGGCTCTCCTTTTTCGTTATCGCACAGCTATGATCGTCACCACATGAAAGGGTGACAAATTCACTTCCGGCGGGGGGGATGGATTGATGTTTGGAATTGTCGCCCCAGCATACGATTTCGTGTAATGAGTTGATAGCGCAACTATGCTGTTTGCCTGCGCTTATTTCATTCAAGGTGTAGCAGCTGGTATCGGTGGTTCCTTGACACGTTGCGAGGCAGATCGGAAGACCGTATTGTTTCGGCGCTATGCAGCTTTGGCCTGTAAGGGATTTTTCATCACAGACCTCACCTTTATCAACAACTCCGTTTCCGCAATTTGAGCAATCTTGTTTGTTAAAGGTGCAGTCATCCTTACAAGATAAGCTGCCTTTTAAAAAGCCCAGTCCTTGACAGCTCTGCCCACCAAGGTTGCCCGTGTCGCATTCCTCGCCTTCGTCAAGGACGCCGTCTCCGCAGGTTGAACATAAGCTCGTATCGAGTGTGCAATTACCCCGACATTGAATTTCTCCATCTACAAAACCTTCTGAGACGCAGGTATGATCTCCCAGAAGCTTACCTTCACAGGCCTCGGCTTCTTGCAGTATTCCATCGCCGCAGGTGAAACACTGACGCGTGTCTAATTTGCACCGTTTGGGATAACAAAGGAGTTTCCCCTCATCAAAACCTTCAGTTTGGCAAGTACTATTTCGTACATTGAAGCCTTGGCATTCTTCTGAATCATCGAGGACGCCATCGTCACAACCTGGAACGGGCTTGCAATCGGTCGTAATAAACGTGCAACTTTGGCCACATTTAAGCTGACCGCCAGGCCCAAACCCTAAGCTTTGGCAGGTCTGTGTCATCGCAAGTGGATCGCATGGGCACATCAGGTTCTTTGTCCCTGCGTTTTCAGTGTCGGGGCTAAGATCGGGGCGATCATCGGAGAAATCAGGCAAAGCCTCTTCCCGAAGTAAATTGCACGATGCTAATAAGAAGAGTATGGGAAGCAGTCGTGTCATTGATGACCAGGTCCTGTAATCGTTAAGTATACGTTCATATTAGAGCTAAGTCGTTTTTTTTTCAAGTTCTTATTTAAAGGATTTAAACCTATATAATACGGAATAGGCTACCAAAAACCATCTTACTAAGGTCTAATCACGAATATATGGAACCCTTCAAAAATCATTTTAATCGCAAAACAATTTCAATACTCGGTGAGGACATTTTGGCGGTCTACCCGAGTTTTGACACCAAGCAATTTTTAGAACAATCAACCTATCTTTTGGACGAATTGGAGCTAAAAGCGAGGGTTCAACAAATTGCAAGCGCGCTTAGACGCTGTTTACCGAGTGACTACAAAGAAGCATTAACCATTTTATTGAAGTGTGGCGAGCGCGTGAGTCAGGATGGTATTTTCTTTATCTATTGGCCCTACCTGCAATTTATTGAGGACTATGGGCTCAACGATCTTCAACTTTCTTTGGACGCAATGCGTTCGCTAACACCGATTTTTTCGGCGGAATTTGCGATTCGCCCCTTTATCGTAAAGGACCGAGAAGGGACGCTTGAGACGATGCTCAAATGGACCGAGGATTCTAATCCTCATGTAAGGCGTCTGGCCAGCGAGGGCTCTCGTCCTCGACTTCCTTGGGGAATTGCCTTGCCGGAATTGATCGCAAATCCCCTTCATAGCGCTCCTATACTGGAGAAACTAAAGCAGGATTCATCTGAATACGTACGTCGATCGGTCTCCAATCATATGAACGATTTTTCGAAAGAGCATCCTCTTTTTCTCACCACAAAATGCGAAGAATGGGCGGCTAACGCTGCGCCAGAGGACGTTGAAATGCAGAAACTAGTCAAACATGCATTGCGAAATTTACTGAAGAAAGGGGACGTGAAAGCCCTCGATATTTTGGGGTTTTCTACCCCGAAATTTTCCTTGGTCGACCTATCTTTAGCGTCTGATAAAGTGCAATTTGGGGAAAGTCTTCAATTTAACATGACGATCAAAGCTGAAAAAACACAATCCTGGATGATCGATTATGCGATTCACCACAAGAAAGCCAACGGCAGTTTGACGCCGAAGGTCTTTAAGTGGTGCGTAAAAAAAGTAAAAAAAGGGTCTATTCTAGATTTATCAAAAGGGCATAAATTCAAAGCGATTACCACTCGGAAATATTATTCAGGAGAGCATGCCATCGAAGTTTTCGTGAATGGAAAATCCTTAGGCAAACATGCTTTCGATTTAATAATGTAAGTGGGTTTACTTATTGGGTCGGGTTAAATTAGCGACGATGCGTCGACCAATTTCACGCCAGATTCTTTTTTCTGGGTCGATTTATGCCGCGTGTAATTCATTTCTTCTTGAGAAATTGAACCCGCTTCGGCGTAGGATTTTTTTAGATTTAGGTAGTGGATTTCCATCTCCAAATCACCCAATTCTTTGTGGCGTTCGGCCAAAATATCAAAGAGCATCGCAACATGTCCGTGGTCTTTTTTAGTCATGGATGCATCAAGTTCTTCAATCAGCCGACCGATCTCAACCTCATCAAATGCACGCTCAACTTCGCCATTAATTTCGTTGATCGACTGCGCGCGTGAGGTGTATTCGACAACGATAGATTGGCTACTGGATCCATCTTTAATGTTAAGAGCGTCAATGGAATAATGCAATTCCGCCTTAAAAATACGCACCTTTCCGGCTTCCCGTTTGGGAACCACACAGGTAAGCAAGTAGGCGTACTCTTTATCTTTTTCCAAGGTTCCGATCGGGATGGAGATCCTCCGTTGGTCACCTGGAAGTTTCATTTTTCCCAAATAGGAAATTTCTGGACTATAGCGGTAACCCCGGTTGGCTCGAATTTGTGGGGTGAAATGTAGGTCCAGTCGAACATCGGTGGCAATCACATTTTTGATCGCCGAAACACGGTTTTGAAAGATGGCCTGAATATCTTCCGGTTTTTCCACATAAGTCGTGAAGCCGTTCGAAAAGGAGACCAAACGCTGCATGAATTTATAGTCAAATTCACTACCAAATCCCAAGGCATCAATACCGATGCCTCGTTCAGAAACTTCAAAAGCGCGTTTAAGGCAATCGTCTTCGTTTCCTGTAATTTTCCCATCCGTAAAAACGATAATTTTATTTACATAACCGGTACTATTGGCGACCAAGAGATGTTCAGCTTTGGTTAACGCATATTCGAGATCAGTACCGCCACCTTGAAATTGATCGATGACATTGATTTTCTTCTGAATACTTTGAATCGTATTTTGATCGACGATTTTTACGGACTCCACGACCTCGTAAACGACGGATTGAAATGCGATTACGCTAACGATGTCGCCCGGTTGAAGTTTGGATACAGCATTTTTCGCGGCATTGGCGAGAGCGCTGATTTCTCTAGACTTCATGCTTGAGGAAACATCTAAAACAAGCGCCATATTGGTTTTTGCTGTGAGCTTACCTTGCGTTGGATCCCTTAACGCGTCAGATGCATTGATCTTCATGAGGACTTTGAGATCACTTTCCTCGCGTTCCATATCAATGTTAGGTTGGTTAACGATGTAGTCGAGTAGTATTTCTTCTGCCATGTTCTGTCCTTTCTCAAGCTCGCCGAGTCGGCGGTCGGTGAATGGTGAACCCTCGTTTAGAAATGGTCAATTAAGAAATCCGAACTTAGATCTTTATCACTTCGCTCGCCATTTTAGCGGCCCCAATTTCGTTCGGGAAAATCACCTTGGACGCACCGGCCATAATAAATTTTTGGCGAGAGGATTGTTCTTCACCTTTGGCGATGATGACTAGATTTGGATTCAAACCTCGTGCGGTGATGGTCCCAAATAAATTATCTTTATCGTTCCCCAGGGAAAAGATGATGCCGGCCGCGCTTTTGATTCCAGCTTTTAGAAGCGTGTTATCTTCGGTGGCGTCGCCGAGCACATACATCGCATCTTTGGTTACACAAGCCTGTAGATTTTCTCGAAGTTCTCGTTCGATAACAACCACTTTTTTTCCTTGTTCAATCAAACGGGGAAGAACGTGAGCGCCAGTTTGGCCGAAACCTGCAAGTATGAAATGTCCGCTAAGCTTTGTTATTTTCTTTTCCATTCTACGGCTCCAGATAAGATCTCGCATTTCTCCTTCCAAGATGAAAGTCATCAAGGCGGAGACAAAATAAAGGACAGTTCCCATTCCAAAAAAAATGAGGACGATTGTGAAGAGTTCTAATTTAGGGTTTCCAGAAATTTGAATAACTTCTGAAAAGCCAACCGTCGTCAAGGTGATGACCGTCATGTACATGCATTCTAGCAATGTATGGCCATCTGAGAGGAACCAATATCCGAAGGTGCCAATCGAGAAAACGATGACCATCAGTACACTTGCTCGAATCAAACGATAAACCGTTCGTTCATCGTGGCGTTGCGCACCGAATTGAAAATATTTGGGGGTTAGAATCACAGGTCCGACCCTGTCCTAAAGGCGCTTGCCCGTCAATTTAATTGTTCCGATTAGGAAACAATCAAATATTGATTCTCTATCCATTCACGGGTAAATGCTCCTTTCGCTTAGCGAGGAGAATGAAGATCGCAAATTTAGAAGAAGAAATCAAAAAACGTATTCTAATCATCGACGGTGCGATGGGAACGATGATTCAACGCTATAAACTCGAAGAAGAGGATTATAGGGGGGAGAGATTCAAAGATTGGAAGAGCGACCTCAAGGGCGCCGCCGATCTTCTCACACTGACCCAAGCGCAGATTATCAAAGATATTCATCGTGAATTTTTTGATGCTGGAGCCGACATTGTCGAAACCAATACCTTCAATGCCACACGCGTTTCGCTTGCCGAGTACAACCTCGAAGACCTTGCCTACGAACTCAATTTCGAATCGGCAAGAATTGCAAGAGAGGTCGCCGATAGTTACCCGACGAAAAAGTATGTCGCCGGCTCGATTGGACCGTTGAATAAAACACTTTCGCTGTCGCCCGACGTCAACGATCCCGGTTTTCGAAGTGTGACCTTTGATGAGGTTTACGAGGCCTATAAGGAACAAGTGAGTGCGCTTATCGATGGCGGAGTGGACCTCCTTCTTCCCGAAACGGCCTTTGATACCTTGAATCAAAAAGCAGCCCTTATCGCGATCGAAGATGTGTTCGAAGAAAAAAATGTTCGCCTTCCCGTGATCATTTCCGTCACCATCACCGACGCATCGGGGCGAGTTCTGTCGGGTCAAACCTTGGAAGCATGGTGGATCTCTATCAAGCACATGAAGCCCTTTGCGGTCTCGATCAACTGCGCGTTGGGTGCAACAGAAATGAAAGGGCATGTGGAAGAACTTTCCAGAATTGCCGACACGAGGGTGGGGTGTTATCCAAATGCAGGACTGCCTAACGAGTTCGGTGAGTACGACGATTCGCCGGAATTTATGGCCGGATTATTGAAAGATTTTGCATCACAGGGATGGTTAAATTTTGTGGGAGGATGTTGCGGTACGACGCCAGATCATCTTCGCGAAATTGTAAAACAGGTTCAAAGCTTTTCGCCTCGCGAGATTCCTGAGCTTCCAAAACGTACCCAGCTTGCAGGGTTGGAAGCACTTACAATCTTTGAAGATTCCAATTTCCAAATGATCGGTGAGCGTACAAATATTACTGGTTCGCGTAAGTTTTCTCGATTGATTATGTCGGGCAATTACGAAGAAGCGGTCAATGTTGCGCGTGATCAAGTCGACGGTGGCGCCAATATCATAGATATCAATATGGACGAGGGGCTGCTCGATTCGGTAAAGGCGATTACTAAATTCCTAAACCTGATCGCCGCTGAACCTGATATTTCTCGCGTTCCTATCATGCTCGATTCCTCACGTTTCGAAGTTCTTGAAGCCGGATTAAAATGCGTTCAGGGAAAGTCGATCGTAAACTCGATCAGTCTAAAGGAGGGCGAAGAAAATTTTATAAAGCAGGCTGAAATTATCAAGAAATTTGGTGCTGCTGCTGTTGTTATGGGGTTTGACGAAGGCGGGCAAGCGACCGAAAAAGAACACAAAGTTGCCATTTTTAGACGCGCTCATAAAATTCTCACGGAGGTCGTTGGCTTTGATCCCACAGATATTCTCTACGACCCAAATATTCTGACGGTCGCCACGGGAATGGAAGAACATAATAATTACGCCATCCATTTTATTGAAGCCGTGCGCCAGATAAAGAAGGAGTTTCCCTACGCGAGTATGGTCGGTGGGGTATCTAATATTTCTTTCTCCTTTCGTGGCAATAACACGGTAAGAGAGGCAATTCACGCTGCTTTTTTATACCACGCTATTGAGGCGGGTTTGCGATTTGGAATCGTCAACGCCGGACAACTTGAGGTGTATGAGGAGGTCGAAAAAGGCCTGCTTGAACGCGTCGAAGATGTGCTTTTTAATCGACGAGAAGACGCCACTGATCGTCTCGTCGATTACGCCGAAAACGTCAAAAGAAAAGGACGAAAAAAGACCGTCGATTTAAGCTGGCGGGAAGGAAGCGTGGAAGAAAGAATTAAGCACGCATTGATTCGCGGCATTGACGCTTTTATTGAAGAAGATGCCGAAGAGGCGAGGCAAAAATACCAACGTTCTATTACGGTTATTGAAGGTCCTTTGATGGATGCGATGAATGTTGTGGGCGACCTTTTTGGAGAAGGGAAAATGTTTCTTCCTCAAGTTGTGAAATCGGCAAGAGCGATGAAAAAAGCCGTCGCCTATCTGATTCCTTTTATGGAGGAGGAGCAGGGTGGGGTACTCAAGCACAATGGTGTGGTTCTGATGGCAACCGTTAAGGGCGACGTTCACGACATCGGTAAGAATATTGTCGGTGTCGTTCTGGGCTGCAATAATTACAAAATTGTTGATATTGGCGTGATGGTTCCCGCCGATAAAATTCTTGATGCCGCCATTGAACACGAGGTCGATATTGTGGGGTTGAGCGGACTCATTACCCCTTCTTTGGATGAGATGGTACACGTCGCAAAAGTCATGAAACGGCGAGGGATGAAAATACCGCTACTCATCGGCGGGGCGACAACGAGCCGCAAACATACCTCCGTGAAAATTGCACCCGAGTACGATCAAACGGTCGTCCATGTTCTTGATGCCTCGCGTGCAGTGGGTGTTGTTGAGAGTTTGTTAAATGCAGAGAAACGTGAAGATTTCGACAAGAAAAACGTTGAAAACCAAGCCGCGGATATGAAGAGTTTTCTTTCAAAAGATCCAAAAAAGAAACTCAGCTATAGGGATGCGAACGCCAATGCTTTCCGTAAAGCATCCACACCTGTGGAACCGAAATGGCTTGGCGTCAAAGATATCCAAGTTCCCCTTCAAACCTTGGTTCCCTACATTGATTGGACGCCTTTCTTTATTGCTTGGGAATTAAAACATCCTTATCCGGCTATTCTTGAGCATAAAAGGTACGGAGAAGCTGCGCGTGAATTATTCGAAAACGCGCAAGAGATTCTTCAAGAGATTTTAGAAAATGAATCACTACAGGCACGAGGTGTATATGGCTTCTTTGAAGTTGGTGCGAAGGGAAATGATATAGAAGTTTACGATACTTCGGGCGAGATTTTGGAAACCTTGTGTATGCTTAGGCAGCAAAAAATTCGCCCTGGCGCTGAACAATCTAATATGTGTTTGTCCGATTATATTCTTCCAAAAAGCGAAGGCAAAGATTACATGGGGATGTTCGCGGTGACGACCGGACATGGCTTAAAGCCTATCGTTGAAAAACTAGAAAAAGAAAACGACGACTATAGGGCAATCATGATGAAGGCTATTGCCGATCGTTTTGCGGAAGCCTTTGCAGAATATCTTCACGAGCAGGCGAGGATGGAGTGGTATCAAGATAGCGAAATGTCAAAAAGCGATTTGGTGAAGGAAAAGTACCGCGGGATTCGTCCGGCGCCCGGTTATCCGGCCTGTCCTGATCACACCGAAAAAGCAAAACTTTGGCGACTTTTAGATGTAGAAAATAAGGCAGGGATTACGCTCACTCAATCCTTTGCCATGTATCCAGGCGCGGCGGTTTCGGGATGGTATTTCGCCCACCCTGAGTCCAAATATTTTAGCATTACACGTTTGGGAAAAGATCAGATTGAGGATTATGCGAAAAGAAAATCGATGACACTTGAGGAAGCGGAGCGCTGGTTGGCGCCTTACCTCAATTATTAAACCAGCCCAAATAGTCGGCGTTATGACCTTCTAATACCAGCGAATCTATTGCACATTCGTCGAGGCTTTGGTGTTGGCCCTACCTCGACGTACAGCCTTGATAATGGTGTCAATCGCTCACGCTGATTGAGAGCCGGAATCTTGAAGGAACTCTCTAACGTGATTAAAGAGGATCGGAACTCCATCGAAAACGCATTGATTTGTATGTGAGGCCGAACCACCCCCAAAGCGCCCGTATTGATTCTTCCTTCAACATAGGCGACTCTAGGGTATTCGTGGAGCCCAAATGTATTATCTCTTCTTTATAACTTCACTCATTTTGTTCTCCTGCGGTGAGGCAACCGAGCCGATGAATAGCGGAGAATCTCCGCCTCGACCGCTGGAATTGTTCAGTCGTCCAAAAGGATTTCCAGAGATGGTCCTTCCTGATGAAAATCCGAATACAATCGAAAAATGGGAACTCGGGAAATTTCTCTTTTACGACACTCGCCTTTCAGATGGAGACAATATTTCTTGCGGATCTTGCCACATCCAAAGCAAGGGATTTGCAGATCCTAATCCGCAATCAGAAGGCACTGCAGGGGAGTTCACACCCCGAAATGCTATGGGTCTTAGTAACGTCGCTTACAATTCTAACTATACCTGGGCGCAACCGAACTTGCTTTCCCTTGAGCAACAATTACCTATTCCTATTTTTGGTGAAACCCCCTTGGAGCTAGGGGTCAGCGACCAAGCCAAGATCGTTTCTCGCCTGGAAAAAGAACCCTATTATGTCACACAATTCGCGCTAGCTTTCCCGGATGTAAACGAGCGCCAAATCCGATTTCAGCACATTATCTTTGCGATTTCTACTTTCGTTCGGTCATTGATTTCCGCTCAATCGCCCTACGATCGCTTCACCTTTCATGGCGAAAAATCGGCCATGAGCGCCTCGCAAATCCGAGGAGGAAAACTCTTCTTTTCAGAAGCCTTAGAGTGTCATCACTGCCATGGCGGGTTTAATTTTTCAGCCTCTCTGGATCACCAAGGCAAAGTCATCCAAGAACACCCCTTTCATAATACGGGACAATTTAATCTCGATAGCTCGGGACAGAATGGTGATTATCCAGCGCTCAATCAAGGCATTTTTCTCTTCACAGGAATTGAAGAAGACAAAGGGAAATTTCGCGCGCCGAGCCTAAGAAATATCGCACAGAGCGCACCCTATATGCATGACGGTGGCGTTAAAAGTCTAGAGGCCGTGATTCGAAATTATGAAAGAGGTGGGCGGCTAACAGCGAGCGGACCGGACAAAGGTGATGGGGCAAAGAATCCTTTCAAAAGCGATTTGGTTGATGGGTTTACTATTACGGATGCTGAGCGCGAAGATCTTATCGCGTTTTTAGAGAGTTTGAGTGACCCCGGTTTTCTTGAAGATCCGCGTTTTTCAGATCCCTTCGAAAACGCCAAAGATGGGCAGTCGCCCTTTCCTAAGTGAAGCCACATCGACACGAGGTCGCCGGTTAAGGACCTACGAGCAATCGCCGCCGACGCAAGACGCTTTAAAGGAACTTGCGCCGTTTTTTGTTCTCGAACAATCGCCCCCTACACAAGAAAAACGACATGTCGCATTAGACGAACATGCTTGTTTGCAGTTCCCGCCTACACAACTAAAATTGCAATTCGCGCCACTGGCACATTGTTGTACGCAATCTCCGCCAGCGCAGGTGAATGAGCAGTTTTCGCTGGCACAGACCTGTTTACAATTTCCGCCGGCACACACCTTTGCTTTTTTTCCTGAGGCAAGATTCCCGTCTGAACTCGTCGATACGCTGGACGATCCATCCGACACTTCGACGGAAGCTCCGTCGGTATTAATTTTTACATTATCGCCATCCACGACAACCGAACCATCGTCAGTTTCAATTTCGACCTTCTCTCCATTAACGTTGACAGCAGCATCTTCGTCCTCCACGACAACCTGCTGCTCCTCGTTCGAATGATCGGGACGGGCATGGGTATTATTGACCGTACAACTCGCGAGCAAAACCAAGATAGGTAGACTTAAGAATTTCATTTTTTCTCCATGTAATTAGACCTAAAGACCATGAAGGAAGTCTTCCCAAAGCTCAAGCGTATATATGAGGGTTATAATAAGGGATCGTGATTATTTTTCATGAAGCGAAAATACTCTCCAAATCGCCCTCGGATTCCTAAGATAACGGCGAGTCCTAAACGTCTCCGAGAGGCCAGTAGCGGAACCCAACTCCTTGTCACCTTAAACAATCTTTTGATGCAGACCCATCAATTTTGCTCTCATGCACTGACCGGTACGAAGCCGGATTTTTGGCGGGCGAGTTTATACGTTCAGCCTATTCGAGAGAACGATGAGAAGCTTTTTGAAGATCTGCGCTCCCAGCTTCTGGGGCTCGAAGAGAAGGCAAACCAGATTTTGGACAATGTCGAACAAGATGAAAGAGACTCGCCTATGCCTTGCTTTCGTTGGTCCCTCATGCAAACCTTCGGAGACCTACTTCCCTACCGAGAAGGGTAAAAAAAAAAGGGACGAATCTGTCCCTGTTTTGCATCTCTGTTCTCTGTAGACTGCTGTCGAATAAGATCTGGAGTTCTGGATGAAACATTTAGATTTAGATGGCGCTCGATTATTTTTTGATCGCAAGACTGGAAAAAATATTCATATGCGTGGAAAAGAAAGCGCCCATCTCCAACAACATGCACCGCGCGTTGTGCAACTATCGATTACAAATGCGTGCAATAAGAGGTGTGGCTTTTGGTATCGCGACCTTGATTCAAAAAGTCGTTGGGATTTTGATAGTCTTTTAGATTTTTCGAAGTAGCTCTGCGAATGGGGAGTATTGGAGCTTGCTTTGGGTGGCGGCGAGCCCACAGTCTTTCCAAAGTTTGAAACCCTTGTTCAACGCATATGGAATGAGACCCAGTTATCAGTAAACTTTACAACCAATGGAACGCGTCTTGATAGAGACCTTCTAAAGAATATCAAGACAAGTATTGGACAGATTCAAGTCTCGGTTTATGACGACGAAAATTTGGATGAGATTATCGATCTCCTTGGCGATCCATTGATGCCGTAAAATTGAACCCGCCGTGGCAGCGATGACATTTTAGTTTTTCGAAAAAAGAGTTTTTCACCGTGGATATGAGAGGCGCTCTTCGCCGATTGTTCGCCATGGGAGCCAACCGGTGAAGGGCGATATCACAAACCTTTTGCGAACAAAAATAAGACATTTTTGTCAGGGACACTATGCATGAATTTCCAACTTTTCAATAATCTTTCAGCAAACAAGAGATGATAACGCTCTATCAACGATGGCATCGCTTTTGCTTTGCTTTCGACAAACGCCAACCATTCCCGACTTTTAGAAGAGAATCGGTCGACGCTATTACTTATAACTATAATAACGAGAAAAAAATGTCCTACACTCATTTCGGCGTACTCAAAGTCGCTCTAATTTACCTCCTCTCCCTTGGAGCTTCTTCATGTATTTCTGAGGAAAAGTTACCCTTGGAAAAAACCGCATGTTGTGAACTTCCAGATGGTAGCTTCAGTTACCAAACCTCGTCCCAATGCAAAAAGGGCAATGGTGTTTTTGTAAGCAATTTATTGTGTGAACAACCCGTTTCAATTTGCTGCGGATATAAAAATGGGACAACGGTACAATCCACGGCATTGGAATGTCACCAGAATGGTGGGGCCCAACTTCCTCTAGCCGAGTGTCAACAAGCACCAGTTTCCCTTTGTTGTGAACTTGCAGATGGTAGCTTTAGTTACCAACTGGATTCCTTCTGTATCAAACCCAACGGTATTCCGGCCGATCTGGTTCAGTGTCAAGAAACCTGTTGTCAACTTGCCGATGGTAGCTACGACACCCTTTCAAACGGGGAATGTGAGAGTGTTCAAGGAACACAAGTCAGCGCAGATCTTTGTCATGACTGTCTTGACGATATTTGTTGCCAACTGCCCGATGGTTCTTTTGATTCACTTCCTGAAAATAATTGTTCGGATTTACAGGGCACCGCCGTCGCAGATAACCTCTGCATTGATACCTGTTGTCAATTGCCCGACGGGACCGTGCAAACCCTTAGTTTAGCAGATTGCGAGAAACAAAATGGCGTTGAACTTAGTGGCGACCAATGTTTGGGAACCTGCTGTTTGTTGCCCAACGGTGATTATTCAGATCTCACACTTAGCCAATGTACCCAACAACAAGGCTCGCCTGCGAACGCGGACTTCTGCGTCGATACGTGTTGCGAAGTTGAAAATGTATTCTTTACGACAGAAAGCGGGAACTGCCCAAACACTCTTCCTGTTGAGGCCTGCCAAGAGATCTGCTGTAAACAAGATAACGCTTTCAATGTCATTCCTGCCGGAGCCTGCAACAATAACGATATCGTCGACGATGCCTTATGTGTACCCGACGTTTGTTGCAAAGACGCTGACGGAGGATTCCAACTTCTTCCCCCTGACCAGTGTGTGGCGCCCCTACAAGTTGTCGCGTCGAACTTCTGTCAACCCGAAGAAACGATCTGCTGCCGAGTCGGGATTGATTATATCGATGCGACTCTCACCGAATGTACGACACAGGGAGGGGTTCAAAGTCCCCAAGCATTTTGTGATACAATCGTCTGTTGCGAGCAGGCCGACGGAAGCTATCAAAATCAAAACGCAGGAAGTTGCGATCCGGGCCAGACTGTTGATGACCTACTTTGCAGTCCCCCGACTGATAGTTGCAAAAAATTCCGAGCCATCGATATGCTTGGGACAAGTCTTCCTTATACCACCACGGGAGGTATCACCCTGCAATCAGCAACAGGTAGCGCACCTTGGGCTGCCCCCTTCACCTTAACGAACCCATGGTCGGGACCCAACCAATGCTTGGTCACCCCTATGGGAATTTATCGCATTGCCATCGGCGAGCCGATCGCACCGGATGGATATATGGTCTTTGCCAATCCGGTCACCGAATTTTATATTATGACCTACGCTCAAAATCTTCCCGGCGATACCGTCGTCGTTGTAACACCATCTACAATTACCCCAACGACGTGTAATTTTTTCTCTCCTAATGGTATCAATAATACCTTATACGGCGGTAAGATCCTCAAAATCACCCTCGATACCCCAAGCACGATGGTTCACTTAAAGGATGTCGATCCTGGGGGCGGAAGCGGTTACTCCTTCACCCTCGCCGAATGTATTGATTGAGCGTTTGAACCTGGGCTTGGCTAATTCCCTTCGTCGACAAAAAGGTTGTAGGCTTCAAGAGATTGCGAACGATGAATGATGAAAACCTGAAAATAAACGACGCAACAACCAATCTTATCCAGGCCTTTTCCCAATCCATCGCGGAAAAAGATCTGGATAAAATGGAAAGCGATTACGAAAAAATCGATAATATCGATAATATCGATCAACGTATTGGCGCCTTGAATATTTTGCTCATCACGCCAGGACATCCTTTTCATCAGGAGATTACGCGTTCTCTTCAAACCTACGCTCACCCCAGCAGCGTCGCTTTTATCGAGGAAGTTTTGGAAAGTAACTTTGTTTACCTTTCCTATACCTCTTCAGATCCAAAGGCCATCGCAAAATGGTTCGGTTGGGCGCTGGCCTCAATCGGGACGCCTGATGCGATTGCTCTTATAAAACGCTTTTCAAGGTCAAAGAATCCGGACATTGCCGAGGAGATGGCCTACCGTTTGGGGCGAATCTAATCTCGATTCGCCTTCCGTTGGTCAATTCTCTTTTTTTGAACCTCAAATCTTAGAAGGGCGATATTTAAATCTGATAGAAGTTCTACTTCTGTTCTTGAATGCGGCTTCTTCATAAAGTATTGAAGAGGACCCCTAGAGGAAATCTTTATGCGCTTTTCGTTTTCTGTCATTCTCATCACTCTGGTCTTGGCCATGTTTCCAAGTCAAAACGCATCCGCATTTACCCTCAACGTTGCCATCGGCCTAAAAGGCGGGTTGAACGGATCGGTGGTCAATGGCGTATCAGAAGGAGATACCTTCACCAGCGATGGTATTGAGCTCACGATTCCGCAGGGGCCCGATATTTACCCAATGTTTGGACTCGGGGGCTCAATCGGCGGATTTCTTGAGCTTCGCGCCTTGGATATTGTTGGGCTGGAATTGGGGCTTTTTCAGTCCTGGGATAACGGCAACGGGTTTGAAGATAAAAACAATGCAGGAACAGGCCAGACGGTCGGTAGAATCGACCAAGAACAACGCACAAGTGCGATTCACTTTCCAGTTTCTGTTAAAGCTAGTATTCCGGGTAAGTTGCTCCGACCTACCTTTGGTATTGGCGCAGAATTCGTCTTTCAAAATAGCAGTACCTTAGCCTATTCATCCGATGCCTTTACGATTGCAAATCAGGATGATGGGTATGCATTCGGCGGCGTAAATTATAAGATCCAACCTTCCAATTATGTGAACTTTCTCGTCTCCTTCGCCTTGGAGTTTGATATCGATCCTATTCGTATTCCTATCGAGTTGCGTTTGCAGATCAACCCCTCTTTCAAGTCCGATCTTGAGCCTCGCGTCAATGCAAGTGGCACTCGAAATAATAATTTGACAATCGTATACGATGGTATCTATCAAGCCCAGTTTTCCTTCTTTACGGGAATTGCGTATGACTTCGATATCAAGTTCGATTAGTAAGTTGATTTAGTACTTAGGTTTTTATGCAGCACTCGCCGAAGAACTTTCATTCGACATTAGACACACTTTCCGAGGACCTTGAAGGGGATATCGAATACGATTATTTGACCAATATTTTGTATGCCCAAGACGCGTCCGTGTATAGCTTGGAACCCAAAGCTGTGGCCTTCCCAAAAACGACGGAAGATATTTCTAAGATACTTGCTTTCGCGACCACGCAGGGGATTCCAATCGTCCCTCGCGGTGCCGGAACGAGCCTAGCGGGGCAAACGATTTGTGAGGGTATCGTCCTCGATATTGGTCGTTACATGAATCGGATTCTGGAGATCAATACGGCCGAAAAATGGGTGCGCGTCCAACCTGGGGTGGTATTAGACGAGCTTAATCGTGCTCTTGAACACACGGGATTATGGTTTGGCCCGGACACCTCAACAGCAAGTCGCTGTATGATCGGTGGCATGATAGGAAACAATTCTTGTGGTACGCATTCGATTCTCTATGGAAACACGATGCAGCATCTTTTGGATATGGAAATCGTATTCAGCGACGGAAGTGTGTTTGATGTAAAAGCGTGGGACGCCAAAGGCCTCGAAGAGGTCATGGGGAGTGAGAATAAACTTGGTGAGGTTGTACGTTTTCTTGTAAAAACGGTGAGAGAAAACGGGAGTTTGATCGCAGAAAAATTCCCCGATCCCTCTGTGATTCGACGTAATACAGGCTACGCCCTTGATGAAATTTCTCGCCAATTAAAGGAGGGGACATTTTCTCTATCGCGTTTTTTATGTGGTAGTGAAGGCACGCTTGCTATCACTTCTGAGGTGACTTTAAACCTCGTTCCGCGCCCCAAAGAAAAAGCCGTGGTCTGTGTTCATTTCGACGATATTATGGACGCCCTAAAGGCGACCCTTATTGCGATCGAACATGATCCCTCGGCGGTTGAACTCATCGATCGAAGAATCTTAGAACAGACGAAATCGAATATCGAACAATCGCGAAATCGTTTTTTTGTTGAAGGTGATCCAGATGCGATTCTGGTCGTGGAGTTCTACCGGGATAATGTCGCCGACATTGACCTTG
>JALSKP010000360.1 GCA_026988815.1 Myxococcales bacterium
CCAAACGCATTTCGAAAATCGTTAGAACCGCTTTTTCTTGATCGGAGGCAACATTGGTGATGGTAATTATTTCGTTTTCTTCGTTGCCGATTTCCACTAAAGAAAATGCGATTGGATCGGGGAAAATTTGTAATCTACCAGCTGAACTTTCCGTTACGCCATCGCCGCAATCCCCACATCCTGCTAAGATTAGTAGAAAAAGAAAGACATTAAATAGAGCTGTTCTGGCCATAGTGTTAAATCCGGAAATAATTTAGAGAAGGTACGCAAAAGTGGATCGGGGGTCAATCAAGTCGGACGACTATCGAAGGTTTTCTACAATACCGGTCTCAATAAGGGAGGCGAAATCATCTCCTGCGGATTCGACGGTATTGGTCACATCAACACCATCTTCGTTGACGTGTTCGGTATTACGAACAGCTTTTGAAATGGAGGCGACAACGCTACCACTCCAGTTTGCCGCATCAAATTCAAACGCAAGCGCCTGAGTACCATTTTGAAGCGTAATATCGTTGAAGGTGAAAAACACTGTTTTGCGACTTTTATATCGAAAAGGTGTCCATCCTTTCATTGCGAGCTTTTCGTCGAATACGGGCTGTGGCCAACCATCACTTTCTTCGTCGATTGAAACAACTTCTTCTACAGAACCGTTCATGAAAAAGCTTTGCGGAAAGCCTTCTTCAGGACGGGGTTCAAGACGCATACTCACGAGGTAGCGACCTGGATCGGGAAGGCGAATTTCGGTCAATGATTTTTTGTAGGCCTCGCCGTTGGATACATCAAATTTGATGACCATTGGATCGACCGTTGTGAAGGCAATACCATCGGTATCTACAGGTGCAAAACGAAGCTCTGAGACGGTTAATCCCATCGAAGAAACGCGCAACTTTGCGGGAACTCTCTCAATCCCACTCAAATGAAATTCTGGTACAACCACAACAGGTTGGTTCTTCACGATCCGTTGCGGATCGGCATTACCATCGATTTGGGTTTCAACACACGCGTTTAGTGCCAAAACCATCGTCAATAAAAGTAATTTTTTCATCATATCCCTCATGCGGTTAACCGCGTTTTCAATGCGACTAAGTCCGGATGGTCTCCGATTATTTGACTTAAACGCGGTCTCTTCATCTGTAATATTTTTGCTGCTTTCGTAACGTTGCCTTTGGTTTCAATCAAAGCCGCGCGATTGCATTTTCTAAATTTCCATCAAGGACGATCTCTTTTTTTAGGTCAGTGCCTTCGTTTGTCTTAGGCTCTAATGAGAGATAGTCGGTGTTGACATCGGCAAGTGAGTAATCAAATTCTCCGCTGATGAAAAAATCTTTAAAATCTTCAATATGGCGTCTCTCGATACTTTGTCCGTCCACAAAGAGAAGAACACTCTGCATGAAGTTTTGTAACTCTCGAATGTTGCCCGGCCAACTATATCGACTCAACATTTGAATTGCGCCATCGGAAACTGTTTTTTCACTTTGGGTTTCGACAAAATGTTTGGCCAATCTCCCGACATCGTCTCGACGATGGCGTAGAGCGGGCGTCTCTATAACCACGCCCTTGAGGCGGTAGTAGAGGTCGAGGCGAAAACTCCCTTGTTCAACTAACTTTTCTAGATCTTTGTTGGTCGCCGCGACGACACGTACGTCCACTTTTTGAGAGGTCGTTCCACCCACCCTTTCGAAGGTGCCTTCTTGCAATACCCTTAGCAACGACACCTGAGTATTTGCTGAAATATCTCCAATTTCGTCCAGAAAGATGGTTCCGCCATCTGCCAATTCAAAGCGACCAATTTTCTGGCCCAGTGCACCCGTAAACGCGCCTTTTTCATGACCAAAGAGTTCACTTAATAATAAGTCTTCGACCAAAGCTGCGCAGTTTACTTTAACGAATGGACCGGGAGCGCGATCACTTTCGTTGTGCAAGGCCTCGGCGACAAGTTCTTTACCTGTACCCGACTCGCCGTAGATGAGGACGGCCGCCTCGCTTGGGGCGACTTTATCAATAAGTCGGAATACGCGATGAAGACTCGCGTCTTCGCCGATAAAGTCGGAAAAACGTTCTCGTTCTAGTCGCTCTTCCTTCGGGTTAACTTCAATTCTTAAGGTTTCGGGCAATGAGACACCTAATTGGTTGGCCTCAGAAAACACGTGCCTTAATATAGGTTTGCCGAGAAAATTTTTCTTGAATGCCGAGGGAATATCGTCTTCCAAACTTGCAATTCTTTCGAGCAATCGTCGCATGACTTTCGATGCGTTATCTGAGTTACCTAAGCCCTTCCAACCGCGAACAACGCAAAGCGTTGCGTAGAGGGCCGACACGTCTTTTTTAACTAAGGACAGCTTTTCCGCGGCGCGTTCTCCGCTTTCAACCATTTCGAGAAAATCAGCGCTGGCCTCAGCTATCCGTAAAGCTTGAAATCCCTGAATTAGAATATTGTCAGACTCTGCAAAAGGACCGGAATTGGACACGCCTAATTCGCCATCCACCCTTGATAGTTGAATGGAAAGAATAGGCTCAAAATTTCTGGCTAAACGATGTAAGTTGAGCTTTTCGTAATAACCTTTTGATGTTTCAAACTCTTCAGCATCTTGATAAAGGGTCGCGCTGATGAAAAGATTCCACGCGCCGCCTAAGGTATCTTCCTTCTCCTCACTTTCGAGATTATGAAGAATGTGTTTGGCTTTTTTGAAGGCCCCAAGAT
>JALSKP010000361.1 GCA_026988815.1 Myxococcales bacterium
CGTTTTGATATCGCCCGACAAACGCGCTTTTTCTAAGCGACGAGGTTGGTACTCTTCATTACCATCTTTAATGATGCTCTCAAGTGTAGATCCACTCGCCTTGCTACCAAGAAGGTCGGTGTGAGCGCTAACAATCTTACCAGCTCCAGGCACTTTTTCATGTCCTTCCCAGTGCAACCATGGCGTATCGAGTTCCAACATGACTGGCGTTCCAGCCATATGACAGTTTTTACAACGACCGCCTTCGTTCTTCACAAAGTCGTCTGAATCACCGAAGTACTCGTATTTGTCTCCGCCACTGTGCTGGTAATAATTGTACACACCGTTGGTATCGTCGTAGGCCAGCATTTCTGCGTGACCGGAACTGAGATTCCAATCGTCTGGATTATCGGTTGGGGAGGCGACGTTGGGCGTCACGCCAAAGATTGAAAACATCATTTTATGACGGTCCAAATCTCCACATTCCTTTGAAATCACAAGACGATAGTTACTCCCCTCTTCGGTACCCGAGGGTTGCGCCGTTTCAGAAATCACATAGGTCTCTACATCGCCTTTACAGTTTGTATCGCCTTCGGTCTCTTGAAATTTATCCATAAGCTCTTGGAGATTTGTGGGACAGTTTCCACCTCGAAGACCGAAACCCATAATAGGATCGCGAAGTTGGGTGGGGTCAAGCTCTCTCCCGCTTTTGTTGACAATATTACAAACGACTTTGTCCGTAAAATCGCCTTTTCCGCCCTTATTCTGGGTCTCCTCATCGGGGGTTGTCTCCGAACCGCAACCTACTGTTAATGCAATCAGCGTTGCATATCCTAACTTCTTTATCATTGATTTCTCCATTTATTTTCTATCGTTTTTTGTATTGTTAATATGTTTGTTATTTTTTTCAAGCTACTGGCCACGAAACGCGGCGTCTAAAGAACAAGTCTCACTGCAATGAGACGCGTTTTCGATGAAGGGGGCGTTGTTATAACAAGCTTTTGCAATGCACACCCGATCGGAGCGGATGAGTGCAAGTTGGTCCCGTGCATCTTCGGCGGAAATAATGCTTTCGACATGATTTTCGATGAGAGTCGCAGCGTCATCTACGCTACCCGCACAAAATGCCAACGCGTCGCAGTCACATGTTCCATTTTCACAAGTTGCCTCAGGAACACTATTCTCCGAAATTGCCGTCAGCAATCCTTCCATTTCTTCACTATCGTTGAGGATGTAGAATGTGGACGTGTTTTCGGCAATGAGCGAAACACCATTCAGGGTTAAAATTTCTTTCATGAGAAGTGGAATGAGTTGGTAGTTTCGCATCGATGCGAGATCGGCGTCCAATTGGGTCTTTTTCAATCGCTGATTGGTTTTGGTCCATAGTTCACAACGCAAGGCTGAAAACACAGGTTTCTTCCAATCCAAGAGTCGAACTTGGGCTGCTAAGTTGGGCGACAATCCACGTGCCGCAGAAACCAAAGCCAATTCGTAAATTACATTTGCGTCTCCCCGAACAGGCAACATACTGATACGATCTTTGCCTCCGCGTTCCTGAGGAAGTCGAACGCGAGCGTTAAGATCTCGCCATTTTTTCCCTGCTGTACCGCTCACACCCAACTTAGAAAAAATATCTCTCATTGAAATATCAACAACCGAATTCATCAAAATCTGGCCGCTGTTTCCAGCTTCGGAAACATAATTAATTTGTTCATCACAAAAAATGGGACGTAGGATGGACATGGTCTCCGAAACCGAGGCTGGTCCTTTTTTCCGTCGTAGCTTCACGCGTTGATCTGCAACGGTTTTCTGAGCCTTACGAATCGTGGATTCTAACTCCGATGCTGAAGCTTCCCACTCGTCGCTCGTAAGTTCGTTGTAGTTCGCTTTTTCCCGTACTTCATCGGAAATATTATGAAGTTGGGATTCAAACCCTGGTGAGGCATTCCAGTGTTCCCAAGGCTGGGTTAACTCGTTCATGATCGGAAGCATCGGCATATGTTCAGCCGATAAACCACGCCCTCCGAGATGACAATCCGCACATTCAGCCGGCTCCACCTCAACAAAAACCTCATCTCCACCTTCCGCGAAGGTCTTGTAAAAATTAAACCCTTTACGCGTTTCATCCCAAGAAAACATCTCGACCGTATGAACGTCAATATCGCCGCGATCCGTTATAGAGGGAGGAGATAAAAACGTTCTCCATCGTTTATCGGCATCTTTACTACAAATCGTCGAAACCAATCTCGGGAAATCCGTGGATTCTGAACCCACAATAAGCTTATCCGAAATAACAAAATTTCGAGAATCGGCAGGGTCACATTCACGCAAAGCCGCGAGCTCACGTTGCAAAGTCAACAAATCCGTTTCGAAAATGCCGTCCTTATCTATTCCACTATTTTCCCGAAGAAAAGTGGCTATCAAATCGTCTCGACCCTCAAGATTTGCACTGATCCAATCCTGGTTGCCGTCACATTTTCCCCCCTTACAATTGGCCCCATTGTTATTATTAGGTTCACTATCGGAACACCCAATTGAAACAAAGGAGAGCATTAGAAGAGGCATTATTAGATTATAAAAGTTCATTTATTATGCATACACTTAGAATAATTTTTTGGGTTCAAATCAATTTAGAGAACGATTCATCTGTACAGCAACTTCCGTTCCAGATCCAATAGTCGACCAATATTAGGGCTTTGAGCACTTATCTGACCAGTCT
>JALSKP010000362.1 GCA_026988815.1 Myxococcales bacterium
CATTATTATCTCCATTACGGAAAGCCCAAATCAAAATATTTCAGAAATTTACGTCGACATCACATGTCGCACCATTTCAATGAAAAACATTTTGAGCGCCGCTTCGGTGTTTCCACCCGCTTCTGGGATCGGATCTTCCAGACGGCCTAAAGCTTCCTCCCTCGATTTTTAAAAGTTTTCCTTTGATCAACCGCAGGGCATGTGCGACAAGGTCGAATCATGGCGAAAAGAAAGAAGAAAAACCCGCGTGTTATCATTGAGTTAGACAAAAGCGCAAAACGTAGTTCCATGCGCGCTTTCCAAGGGCCGAACCATGATCCCGATCGTCGATACATCGCCGTTGCTGGAAATATCGGATCGGGAAAGAGCACATTCGTGGAGTACCTTTGCGAAAAATACAACGTAAAGCCCTTCTTCGAACCGAACGATCAAAACCCCTATCTAGAAGATTTTTACACCGATATGAATGCGTGGGCCTTTCAAAGTCAGATCTATTTTCTTGCAGCAAAATTTGCCCTTCACCAAGAACTTGATGCCACGCAGCAGAGCGTTATCCAAGATCGTACCTTGTGGGAAGATGCAGAAATTTTTGTTGAGAACCTTCGACGTCAACGCATTATGGATAAGCGCGATTACGATACCTATCGAACGATTTATGAGTCGATTCGCGACAACATTCGTCCGCCCGATCTGATGATCTATCTTCGTTGTCCGGTCAGAATAGTAAAACAACGCATCGCCATGCGTGGACGTGAGATGGAGCAAGACATTCCAACGGGATACCTCACACGTTTACACAATCTATATGAAAAATGGATTGAAAATTACACACTTTCACCTTTGATTATTATTCCCAATGATCGCCTCGACTACCTCAGTGATATTGTCGATCGTCAGGATTTGCACCGCACCATCGAAAAATACCTCTAGGTTAGCGCTAGGAACTTTTATTTCAGCGAGATGTCTCTATAATTGAGATTAAATAAGATTCGTACAAAAAAGAGAACGATGAAAATCTATCCCTATTTATCCTTGGTCCTGTTCACGACGCTCTTTTCGCCGTCACTCTTTGCCAAAAATATCGTTGTTGTAAAATCTAATAGCCGGTTTTATGCGGACGCAACTGCAAAGGATATGATTCTTCATTCCCCAAAATCTAAAGGGTATTTGTCCCTAGAAATGATCAAAGAAAAGTCAGGGTTTATCTTAGTAAAAGTGAATGAGCAGAACCCGGGTTGTTATAAAACCATCCCTACTTATGGTCTCGATCTGGCGCTTTGGGTAAAGAAAAAAATCTGGTTTGGGTCACCAAGGAAAAAATGTCTTGGGAGTTTGAGGATGGTACAAAGGTAAGTCTAGCGGCGGGATTAGTCGTCAAGGGAGGAAAAGTGTTTACCCAAGGAGGACTGTTGGCACTCAAAATTTCCAAAGGAAAAACGAGCAAAATCTACCAACCCGATTTTCTCAGTCTAAAAGCGCCGCGTATGGGACTCACGAAATTTTCTCACGAAGCCGTCTATCAGAAACCCCTTATCAAAAAAGTTCGTTTGAATTCGCGTAAGGGAATGCGTTTCAATAAGAATAAATACTTTGAGCAATCCTCATATTTTCGGGTTGAAAAAACAGGGAAAACCTATGAGCTTTGGAATCGCTGCCTCCGTGTTCGAGGTTTCCTCCATCGTCCCCAAAAATTTAAACCCTCAGCGTTGTTGATGAAGGGTTCCTTTGGACGGACGGATCCAAGCCTGCACATTTTAAAAAATGCTCAAGCCTTCGTTAAGAACAAAGAGAAGAAGAGGGTGATGATTGGACAGGCAAAAAATTTCGCTAGATTAAGAGTGGATCGCCGAGACGACGCATTTCTTTGCAGCACCTATCATTTTCAAAAATCGAAAAAAGGCGTCGAAATCTGTTTTAAAGACGCAGATGTGATAAAGGAGCAAAGTGTACATCTCCAAAAGAAAGGGCGTGTCAGATTCGGCAAGATAAAGATTCGAGGCGCAGAGATAAAGGTTGCCAAAGGCCCCATTCGTGCCAAATCCAGTGCATACAAATATTGTTTTATGAAAGAACTTATGCGTAATCCCGACCTTGAGGGCGATGTTATTATTCAACTTAAGGTCACCGAGAAAAGAGCAGAATCGGCATCCATCATTCGATCGACGATCGGAAACAAGGCGGTCGAGGGATGTTTATTGAGGGTGGTAAAACGGCTGTATTTTCCGAAAAATAAGGGGGAATTCGTGGCCAATATTCCTCTTAAATTTAATTCTATCGAAAAGCTTAAATTTCAATCTGTGGGAAAGTGATCCAGAAATGCGTTATTTCTTAGGTTCCATCACAGTATCGATTAATCCATACTCAACAGCTTCGGCGGCACTCATATAATTGTCACGATCGGTATCTTTGACGAGTGTTTCGTAGGTCTGGTCTGTATTTTCGGCGAGAATTTCGTTGAGGCGTTCTTTTAAACGAATGATTTCTCGTGCTTGAATTTCAATGTCGGTGGCTTGTCCACCAATGCCACCTCGCATTAAGGGTTGATGAATCAAAATGCGAGAATGCTTGAGCGCAAAACGTTTTCCTTTTTCACCACCGGCGAGCAAGAAAGCGCCCATCGACATGGCCTGACCCAGACAAATCGTTGTGATTTCGGGACGGATAAATTTCATCGTGTCATAGATCGCCAAACCG
>JALSKP010000363.1 GCA_026988815.1 Myxococcales bacterium
GACAGGTGAAGAGGCTCCAACAGAAATCGACAATAACAAACTTGAACTTTTACTTGAAGCGAGTTGGTAATGAAGCTTACTAAATTCATCCCCCTCTTTTGCCTCTTTTTACTGACCTGCGAAGGGACGAGGGAAGCTCGATCAGAGGGGTTCCGGATCACTGAACGCAGCCAATTGATCGGCGGTCCCACGGCGCTTGGCGAAGTTGGCGACTATATGTTGCAGAATGACCAAATTCGAATCATCGTCCAAGACAAAACCTTCAATCGCGGCTCGGGTGTTTTCGGGGGGTCCCTCATCGATGCAGACCTACGTCACGCTAACGACATCGGTGGCCCATTGGGTGGACAAGGTAACGATACCTTCGGAGAAATGTTTCCTGCTTTTTTCCTTGAAATGATCGATCCAGAATCCGTTAAGGTCATCGCCGATGGAAAAGACGGCGGCGCCGCAATTATCGAAGTGAAGGGAACCGGCGGTGAGTTCATCACAATGATTCGCTACCTCAACCAACTTCTTCTCGGAACACATAAAGACCCAGCCGAACTCATCAAAGGCATTCTTGCGGGCAATCCGCCGGACTCCGATTCGGATGCCAATATTGAGTTTTCTACACGCTATATTCTTGAACCTGGCGCGCGCCATGTTCGCATCGAAAGCAAAATGAAAAACATCAGCTTGAGAAATTTGGAGATGCCGCCACAAGTCGTTCTTGCCGCATTAAAAGCTGTTGGAGGAATTGACTTAGGGAAATTCCGATTGCCCTTGGGCCATATTCTCGGCTTCGGCGCGTTATCGAAAATCTTTTTACCCGGTCTAGGGTTTGACATCCAGCAAGGCCTTATCGAGGAACTCGCCGTTCCCGTTCCCCTTCCTGGTTTCCCTGGGAAGCTCACCCCGATTGTCGCCTCGGCGAACACCCACGGCGTCAACTATGGATTCATTTTCACCGATATCGGAGACGACACTTTTACCTATCAAACCGATCTTGAAAATGGCAGTTATGCAAACACAGCTCAGAAAGACGACATGCTATACCTTTTCAATGCCAGCGGTTTTGGGGGCGTTTTCAGCGCTCGCGCCCCACTCGCTTTATCTCCCGCATTTTGCCAAGACGATACTGAAACCAATCCCGAAGACGCGTGCTTAGATGCCTTTGGTCCCTGTGAAGACGATATTTGTTCGGCCAAGATCGGCGATTGTGTCCAAGCTTGGAGCACCTGTAAAAAAGCTGCAAAAGAGGCACCCTCAGAGTTTTCATTTACCAATTATTTTATTCTCGGTACCGGCGATGTCGCATCCCTCTACAACGAAATGTACAAAATCAGAAAGGTAAAAACGCATACTATCAGTGGTGAAGTTATCGATCAGGTGAAAAGTACACGGGTCGGAAAAGAACTCAATGTGATGATCTATTCTGATCTCAATAACGATTGTCAAAGCGCGAAAGTGGTTAGCCAAGCCTTCACATTCGAGGACGGAAGATTTCAATTTGAGCTCCCCGACGGCGCCTATTGTTTCCAAGCCACCGGCGAGGGGCGTCCTTCAGGAAAACGTATTCCCATTCAAGTCGACGGGAAATCTCCGGCCTTCATCACTCTAACAGCCAAATCCTATGCAACCCTTATCGCAAGTGCGACAGACGAAGGCGGCGAGCCCATTCCTTTTAAAATCACGCTGGTGGGAACCCACGAAGACTTTGGAAATCTGAGAGCAAAAGACATTCTTGTTGATCTTCCCGTGGGAGACCCATGGCGTCCGACCGATGTTGACGAAGACGGCTCGGATTCCAAAACGCGTCGCTTCATCGAAGAGATGGCCTACTCTGAGGGACCGGGAGAGGCGCAGATGAAAGTCCGGCCCGGGAAATATCAGGCCGTAATTAGCCGAGGAATGGAATTTGAAATCGCCACCATTGATGTCGATTTGTTGCCCGGTGAAACGCTCAATATAAGCGGAAAACTGGAACGCGCCATCGACACAAGTGGATATTTTGGAGGAGATTTTCACATACATTCGGCTGGGTCCATCGACTCGGGCCTAGACAATAATCTACGGGTCAAGTCGCTCGCTGGCGAAGGCGTAGAAATCGCGGTCTCGACCGAGCATAATTATGTCACCGATTTTGCGCCCTACATTCAACGAAATGATTTACAGAATTTCATGCGTTCAACAATTGGCCTAGAACTTACAACTTTTGAAGCTGGCCATTTCAACGCATTCCCTGTTAATTTTGATATTGAAAAAGTAAGTCGCGGTTCGGTACGTTGGCAAAACATCGGACCGGGGCGTCTTTTTGACGAGATGCACTCTCTCTATGATGGACGAAACATCGTTCAGGTCAACCACCCTCGAACACCTATTCTGGGATACTTTGCTCAACACAATGTGAATGCCTTTGATTCTTCTGTGAGTTTACCATTTTTAGACCAGGGAGGATTTTCGGCTGCCACGATTGCCTCTCCTAACGGTCCTGCTTTTTACACCCAGGTTGAGACCCCCAATGGTGACTTTGAATACCGTTCAACCTTTAGTTGGGATTTCGATGCTATCGAAGTCTTTGGCGGACACCATCTAGAAGAACTTCGACATTACCGCATGCCCTTCGACAAAGATGCAAATGCCTCGTCTTCAAACGCTCTGCCTGACACCATACGTGCAGATTTACGCACCAATATTTTGGCCGATTT
>JALSKP010000364.1 GCA_026988815.1 Myxococcales bacterium
AAAAGTGAGCGCGTCATTAAAGCCCAAAAAGCGGTTCTTGAATTCATTCTTATCAATCATCCCGTCGATTGTCCGATTTGTGATCAAGCCGGTGAATGTAAACTTCAAGACTATTATATCGACTACGATACCCAAGATTCGCGTCTACGATCTCAAAAACAAAACAAAGTTAAAGGCCACGTCATCGGACCGGAGGTCGTTTACGACGGCGAGCGTTGCATCCTTTGCACGCGCTGTGTTCGCTTTTGCGAAGAGGTCACCCAAACCGAGGAACTCACCATTGTTGAGCGCGGCGATCGAGCTGAAATTCGCACCTTTCCTGGAAAAAGTTTAGATAACGATTACTCGATGTGCGTGACCGATATCTGTCCAGTCGGCGCATTAACGGCACGCGATTTTAGATTCAAATGTCGTGTTTGGCTACTCACCTCCACTGAGTCGATTTGTACTGGCTGTTCCCAAGGGTGCAATATTCACCTCGACCATTTCAGAAATGAAATCCAACGGTATCGTCCACGTCATAACGCCGAAGTGAACGATTATTGGATGTGCGATAGCGGTCGTCTTTCCTACGCAGATCTTCACAAAGATCGTCTCCTTTCACCTCTCGTGAATGGTGCCGAGGCGAACTGGTTTGAAGTCACCCGTACGACTGCGAAAAAATTAACGAAGGCCCTTGAAGACGAAAAAAACATAGCCTTTGTCGTATCGCCTCAAGCCTCGTGTGAAGATCTACAAATAGTAAAACGCTTTACCAATGATGTTTTAAAAACAGAAGCACTCTACCTCGGTGGAAATGCCGCTGGTAAAAGTGATGACCTTCTTATTCGGTCCGATAAAAATCCAAACCGTCGTGGCATGGAAGCCGTTTTTGGCGAAACCGAATTCAAACCTTTTTCCGAACTCATTTCTGAAATGAAAGCCGGAAAGGTTGACCTTCTTTACATGATGGGCAGTGAGCTTCCTGTTACATCTGAACTCAAGGTTCAATTCCTTGATGCTCTTTCAGAAGTTGAACTTTTTATTTTCCAATCACCCCATCATGGTGCCTGGAGCGAAAAATCAAATATCGCACTTCCCGCATCTACCCATGCTGAAAAGTCGGGCACTTTTGTGAACGAAAAGGGCATTGCCCAGGGTTTTGAAAAAGCATTTTCTCCGGCTGGCGATGCGATGCCCGACGGCGATATCTTGACCAAAGTAGCCCAAAAAATGGGTGTTGATTTCGGTTATAAAACCTTTTCTGAGCTTCAGGAGGCGATGTTTTTCGTTCCTGAAGTAGAGCCCCAAGACGCCGGTGAAGAGCCGGTACAGACTGAACCTTCGGCGGAATAATTATGTTTGATTTCCTTAGCCCGACCATGATTGAAATTCTGATTACTTTTGCAAAAGTTATCGCAATCGTTTTCCTTTTCGTTATGGGCCTCGCAAGTATGATGACCCTTCTTGGGGATAGAAAGCAATCTGCGAAAATACAAAATCGCGTTGGACCCAATCGAGCCATGCTCTTCGGGCTTCCTTTCACGCGTTTTCTAGGTATTCCACACTTTATCGCCGATGGCATTAAGATGATTCTCAAAGAGAACATCGTTCCCGCTGGCGCACATAAAGGCTTGCATCTTATTGCACCCGCGCTCGTTTTTCTTCCCTCTTTGATCGGTTGGGCAGGCGTTCCTTTTATGGATTTCTACTGCACCGGCTCCATTGTCGTTGAGCCCAATACTTACCGAGAAATTTGCTCTGTAGGACCGGCCGGCGAACCCGGGGTGTGGAGAAATTATTTCCAGATTATGAATTTTAACGCGGGCCTTCTTTTTGCCTTTGCCATCGCAGCAGTATCGGTCTATGGCGCAGCTATCGCCGGTTGGGCCAGTAACTCCAAATTCTCCCTTCTCGGTGGATTACGATCGTCCGCCCAAATGATTTCCTATGAAGTTTCAATGGGATTATGCCTCGCCGGTGTCCTCATGATTTTTGGAACCCTTGATCTCAACGAGATGGCACGTCAACAAGGCTACCTCCTTTGGGGATGGTTGCCGATGTGGGGCATCGTTGTTCAACCTCTTGGCTTTTTTCTCTTCTTTTTAGCTGGAATGGCCGAGACCAAACGTGCACCTTTTGATGTTCCCGAGGGCGAATCAGAAATCGTCGCCGGTTATATTACCGAATATAGTTCGATGAAATTTGGAATCATGCAGCTCGGCGAGTATGTCGCAGTTGTCTTTATTTCTGCCCTCATCGCCGTCCTTTTCCTTGGCGCATGGCAGGTCCCTTTCCTCTACGGAGACGGCTTCCATTTCCCTGGCGCGGACACGATTCACATTCCCTACTTCGCCGTTATTTTGATGAGAATTGGATCTATTCTCACAAAAATCGTCTTCTTAGTTTGGCTCCAATTCATGATGCGCTGGACCCTTCCTCGATTCCGCTATGATCAAATCATGGTACTGGGGTGGAAGATTTTACTTCCCTTGAGTTTGGCAAATCTTGTCGTGACTGCTTTTATTGCAGCAATTTTGTAGGAAAAAAAATGCCCACTAAAAAAACAGAAAACAAAGTTGAAGTAAAAAAAGTTGTACGTCGAAAAATGAATTTCGCCGAACGAACCTATATCCCCGAATTTGCAAAAGGCTTGGCCATCACGATGCGCCAGTTTTTCAAAAATAACCATCCCAACAAAGAACG
>JALSKP010000365.1 GCA_026988815.1 Myxococcales bacterium
CGGAGCGATTAACGCTCATCTCGTTCGCCATCTTCTGAAAAACGGACTTGTGGGCGCGGAGTTTTTAGTGTTAATCCCCGGCACTTTCGGCGGCGCAGTCGCTCTCAATGCCGGGACAAAAAATGATGATTTGTCTTCGATATTAAGGTCGGTTCAAATCATCACGTTGAATGAACCAAGGAAGGTTATCTCAATGTCTGCTGCTGAAATAAATCTCACTTACCGCCACGCGGACCTGCCAGCTAACGCGCTTGTCCTAAATGGTCGTATCCAACTCGAAAGAGGGGACAGCACACTGGCTGCGCTTAATGTGAAACGCGACAAAGAAAATAGAAATAAAACGCAGCCTTATAAATTGAAAAGTGTGGGAAGCACCTTTGCCAATCCTCCCGGAGATTATGCAGGACGACTTATTGAGGCTGTGGGCTTGAAAGGACATAAGATCGGCGATGCGTGTATCAGCGAGCAACATGCCAACTTTTTTATCAATGAAGGAAACGCAAGCTCGACCGACTTTCTCTCTCTCATGGCGCTGGCGATGGTAAAGGTGAAATCCAGTTTTGGGATCGACCTCCGTCCAGAAGTTCGCTTCCTTGGTTTCCAAGGTTGGGACGAACTTGACGCACTTAAGGAGTTTCATCGTGTCTAAACGAAAAACCAATCGGCGAAAACGCCCCTTAAGAATTAAGGTTTTTTCAGCGCTGGGACTCCTGAAAAAGATAAGCACAAATTTATTTCCAATAGTAATGGCGCTTACTATTGCAGCGGCTGTTCCAACGGGGGTTTACTTCTCCTATCGATTCGTTGTTTCATCGGAGCACTTTGCACTTTCAAAGATTGAACTCTCCGGAACCAAGCGTGTTGACGAGGCGATATTACTTCAACAAATGGGCGTCTTCCCAGGAATGAATGTATTCGATATCCACAAAGAAAGAGCGATTCACTCGGCCAAAATCGAACCATGGATTAAGAATGTTTCCGTTAAAGTGAATTACCCCAATCAGATTGTGATCAACGTTGTTGAGCACGACGCAGTGGCACTTGTCGATTTTGGAAAGGGATTGATGTTCGTCGACGCACAGGGGACGTTGATTACCGACGCAGATCAGGACGAGCTTTTAAAAGAATCTGCGTCGGCAATGCCCTACATTTCTGGGACCTCGGGATTGCGAACGGAGGCGACCCAAAAAGTATTCTCTGAGGGTATCGCCTTACACGCAATGATGAAGGGAATGGGCTTTGAGAATCTAAGCGAGCTAAACTTCGACGAGACGCTTGGATTTAGTGCAATCCTCATCGACGGAAAAGAAATTAGAATTGGACGAGATAAGTTCGAAAAAAGATTAACACGAGCAAAACGTGTGTTGAGTCAAGATGACGATATTGCCTATGTATTGGTTGACCATGCATTGGAATCAAATCGTGTGATCGTCGGCAACAAAACGGAATTGAAATGACCAAGGATGGTGAACATGGGACGTAAAGAAGAAATAATCGTAGGGCTGGACATCGGGACGACGAAGATTGCTTGCATTATCGGCGAACTCAGTTCTGAAGGTCTCGATATTATTGGCGTTGGAACACACCCTTCAACGGGCCTCAGAAAAGGCGTCGTGATTAATATTGATGCAACGATTAGCTCCATAAAAAAGGCGGTTGAAGAAGCCGAACTTATGGCGGGTTGTGAAGTCAACACCGTCTATGCCGGTATCGCTGGCGGCCACATCAAAGGGTTTAATTCTCACGGAATCGTTGCCATCAAAGACAGAGAAGTTCGCCCCTCCGATCTCGCCCGAGTCGTCGATGCAGCTAAAGCAATCGCGATTCCGATGGACCGCGAAGTCATTCACGTCATCCCACAAGAATACATCATCGATGATCAAGATGGGATTCGTGAACCGATTGGAATGGCAGGCGTTCGTTTCGAAGCAAAAGTTCATATTGTGACGGGCTCGGTAACTTCGGCTCAAAATATTATAAAATGCGCCAACGCGTGCGGTCTTGACGTCGCCGATATTGTTTTAGAACAACTCGCATCGTCTGAGGCCGTCTTGAGTGAAGACGAAAAAGAACTCGGTGTGGCGGTCGTAGATATCGGCGGCGGAACAACCGATATTGCGATTTTTAGTGGCGGATCGATTGTGCATACCGCCGTTCTTTCGGTCGGCGGATCACACCTCACCAACGATATCGCCGTAGGTTTGCGAACCCCAATGGCAGAAGCTGAACGCATCAAACAGCGCTATGGCTGCGGAATGACAAGTCGCGTTTCACCAGAAGAAACCATTGAGGTTCCCTCTGTTGGTGGACGTCCACCGCGTGTCTTAAGTCGTCAAATTTTGGCAGAAATTATCGAGCCTCGCGTCGAAGAAATTTTCTCTTTCGTGGCGCGAGAAATTAGAAATTCTGGATGTGAAGACCTCATCGCAAGCGGTGTCGTTATCACCGGTGGAACGACGATCCTTGAACACATGCCCGAACTTGCCGAAGAAGTTTTAGGCATGCCGGTCAGGCGAGGACTCCCTAAAGGTGTTGGCGGCTTGGTCGACGTTGTACGGAATCCAAAATTTGCGACGGGTGTCGGACTCGTTCAATATGGCGCGCAAAATGAAGAGCGTTCCATCTTCCGTGTCCGAGAAGAAAAGGTGTACGAAAAGGTTGCCAAGCGGATGAGGGATTGG
>JALSKP010000366.1 GCA_026988815.1 Myxococcales bacterium
CATCGCCACTTTTTCTTTTCTTATCGGCGAGAATAAAGGTGCCCTTGATGGGTTGTTCGGGTCGCCCCGCGACAATATTCATCGACTTGGGATCGATTTCGATACGTGTAGAATTTGCCATTGTTCCGTCGCCAGACTCAATGACGATCTGTCGAGGCTTAAAATGCAACATCGCGTTCACACCGATGGCTAGCTGACGAATGGCGGTGAATTCTTTTTCGCTTTTATCGGAGAAGAGAAAGTCAAAAATCTGCTGTAAATGTTCTAGCGCAAATACACCGCCCGTCCACGCCACGCGTGTGGTTTGAGAATTCACCAAGATGTCTATATAGGTTGCCCCGTTGGCGACCGCACCCTGGATAAATTCGAGGATGTAATGGCTCGGAGTTTTGAGGGCGAACTTTCGCATTTTTTGAATGCCGCGCTCTTTTGCGATCGTGAATTCTTTACGCTCGGAGAATTGACCGGGTTCACGACTCCTTCGGATGACCTCATCAATATCGCTCATGCTAACCCTCGACTTGCGTTCTCAACCAGCTGACGTGTTTCATTTAACCGCATCGAATGATGACCCGCGATGGCGCTCGCGAGCATGTAGGCGGCCAGCGAAAGATCGACCTCTGCCAAGGCCAGAATTTTTTTCAAAACGGGATGGTTTACGTTGATTAACAGATCGTGTTTCATCACCCTGTCTCGATACGCTTCAGAAATGCATTCAATACCGATACTACCAACTTTAGTAAAAATGAATCCCATATTCTCTTCACGCGGCGGGAAAATTTTTGCCAGTTTAAGATTGTCTTCGCCAAAGTGTTTGAAGTACGCGCTCGTTGTCGCCAACAAGACGAGAACGCGTTCGAAAAAAATATTTTGAAAGGCGCTTTTCTTTAAGATTTCGATATCATAAAAAAGATGGGAAGCGACATTAAAATCACTATTTTGAATATCGACCTTAGCGCCAAAAACTGTCTTCAAAATCGCCCAAATCGAATAGGGAGCACTGAAATTGGCGAGCAAAGTTAAGGTGTTGATTTGCTCGAGTAACAAGGGCGGAGAAAGCCAAAGGGTTGGAATATTGCTCTCACTAGCGCGAAGGGTAAGCGGTGTGGGATCTTCTCCAAAAGGAATGCGACCGCTACTTTTGTAAATTTTGAAGACCGCTTTGGGCGAAATCGGATCGCCGTGAAGAAGGCGAATACAGGGAAGATCTAAATAGTTTGATAAAGACTCCTCCGAAAAGCGAGCCGCCTCAGCTAAGAGCTGGCCATATTCACGCGCTTCGAGAGGATTGAGATTTTTTTGCGTGGCCAAACTTTGCAATCGATGAAAGAGCGCACAGAGCAATTCTTCGTTGACCGTTTTCTCAAGAAGACGCATCGCCTTTTCGAAGTTTGCATCTCGGACAACGGAGTCACGACTGAGGGTGTGCTCAAGGTAGCGCGACTTGATTTGCACAGATAGACCCTCCACAAGTTTTCGCGATCGAGGTGGATAAAGGTCGACTGCCTCTTGGCTCATTGCCAAGGTCAATCCGCGATTAAAAAATGCATAGTGGGGAGCGTTACTGAAAGCGACGGCGATTTGTGTTCCGTCATCGTGTTCATCGATGATCGAACACAAACCTTGGACGCCAAATTCTTGATTGATCGTTTCAATCTCACCCATTGGATCGGCTCGATTTTCAAAACTAATTTCGGGCTCTGCGTAAAGACACCATTTTTTTAAAGAGCCTCTAACTTCGGCAACCACGACGTCATAATAGGCCGGTGATCCTTCGAGAAAAATTGTAATTTGGGTTCCCTCGACCGGGTTATCAATCTTCGTTTTGGTGTAACTTCGGTCGGGATGAAAGAAGACTTCCCAGTATTCTCCGCCACGCCCAGTACGAAGAAGAACACCCGCGGGATTGAGTGCAAATACGGAGACAAATCCAATCCCAAATTTACCGATCTTTGTAAGGTCGTTTTCTTTGGCGGAGGCAAAGAGTTTGGTGAGTTGGTTGTCGATAATATTCTCATCCATGCCCTCGCCGAAGTCATCGATATGAATGGTGAGGACGCCATTATTATCAGTGTATTCGTAATCACACCAAACCTCGATGCTCGATGTTCCAGCATCGATACTATTTTGAACCAATTCTCTGACTGAATCAAAGGGAGTCGCGAATTGGGTGACCAAATTTTGGAGGGCGCCGGCGGAAGAGGGTTTCATGTAGCTCCTTTTTTCAAATTTACTTTGTCATGAAGATCACGTCTGGAAAAGTCTGCTGTCTAAAAAAATTGGACTTCACAACCACAATACTACACGGTAAAAAAAGACACCAAAAGAAGGGAAGAAAAATGGGAAGAGCCTACCAAAATCGTAAAGCCTCAATGGCAAAAACCTCGGACGCAAACGCCCGTGTGTATAGCAAGTATTCTCGTAGTATTTATGTGGTTGCCAAAAGTGGAGGAACGGATCCTAATGGTAATCTTGCGTTGAGAAGTTTGATCGACAAAGCAAAACGCGATCAAGTTCCAGCTCACGTGATCAAGAAGGCGCTCGACAAAGCCGCCGGTGGCGGAGGCGAAGATTTTGCCGTTGCCCGTTATGAGGGCTACGGCCCGGGGAAGTGCATGGTCATTGTCGATTGTCTGACCGATAATCCCAACCGAACCTTTGGCGAAGTACGTTTGG
>JALSKP010000367.1 GCA_026988815.1 Myxococcales bacterium
AAACGCGTTTTCCGAGTTCGATCCATTCTTTGTCATTGCTTGGGATAGATTTTAATAGGTTTTTCTTTTTCTGCTCTTGTTGTGTTGGTCGAGAAAGCTTGCCTGTAAAGGTCGACATGGTGGGCAGAAGATCCCAACCAGCATCATCCAAAGCATAGGCATTCAATCGCGTCTGGGCATAGGGCAACGCAGGTTTCCACAGCGAGGCCTCAAGCTCATGACGCCTAAAGGTGCGGTCCTGAAGGTAGGATTCTCGTTCGCTATTGAGGTCGTTAATCACGTCTTCCTCGCCCAAACAGGAAGAGAAAAAAAGAAGCGAGATGAGAAAAGCGTGTTTCATAGGTCAAAGAATAGCAGAAGGCGTGCCAACATATTCTGCACTAGTTCGCCGGATAGGGCGTCTTGACCAGCAGATTTTTGGATGTCGGTAGATTTTCTCCTCAGATTTCTGAGGTTTTGAGCTCACGATTGAAGTGCTAAGCTTGGGCCGACATTGGTGCATCCTATGAAAGTAGAAAAAAAAATAGACCTTGTAGAAGAGATTTTCACAGACTGGGTAGATAAACTCGGGCGAGATTATCTTGGATATCGTAACCATGTTTACCGAATGCTTCATTTTTGCTTTCTACTTACTGACGGCTCAACGGATCGAGGCGTATCGGATCGCGAGAAGCTTATTATTGCGGGCGTCTTTCACGATACAGGGATTTGGAGCGATGATACTTTGGACTATATTGATCCCTCCGTTAAGGCGGCGATGGCGTATTTGGAGTCCAAAGGGAAAGAGGACTGGATGGAGGAAATCTCACTCATGATTAGCGAACATCATAAACTCGGGAAATATGAGGACGTGCGTTTTCCGCTTGTCGAGGTCTTCAGAAAAGGCGACCTGGTTGATTTTTCCTTGGGAAGCTTCAAATGTGGTTTATCAAAAACAACGATTAAAGAGGTAAAGTCGGCCTTCCCCAATGCAGGGTTTCACTGGATGCTCACCAAACGCGCCGCAAAATGGACGCTCTTTCATCCGCTTAATCCGGCACCGATGATGAAACGCTAACGAAATCGTTTTTGTGAGATAGGGTTCCCTGCCTCGTCGAGATCGATGCGCAAATAACCATCTAGGCCGCTTACCTCGGAGCCGTTCACATAAATCTTGTCGGGCTTTTCGATGCTAACCTGAAATCCTAACAACTTCGCAATGAGATTGCTTACGCCAAAATGCGTACGCACCTTCGAGAGAGGGAAGTTGGAGAGTTCGTCGTTGATAACATAAAAGAGGAAGGGGACTTGGTACACCTCGGGATAAAACCAGCCATGTCCCTGCATATTATGTTCGCCTAAGAGCTCACCGTGATCGGAGGTATAAATAATGTAAGTTTTTTTATGGGTCTGAGCACGAATCTGTTTAAAAAGCGAATCTAAAATGAAACTCGTATAGGCAATTGAGTTATCGTAATCACTTTCAAAGCGTTTGTACTCGGGCGGATAAGCAAGCGCGTAGGGCGTATGGGATCCACGTTGGTGGAGGACGATAAATTGCGGTCCCTTTTTAAAGTCAACCTCGCCAAGCATATCTTGCAAAATCGCGTCGCGTTTTTGAGCGTTCTTTTTCTTGGATTCATAGCTTGTTTTGGATTCGTAGTGGTCAACGTAGCGTTCACAAAAATAATTACGAAGCATTCCAATATCATCCTCCATTTGAGCTGAATAGAAATGAGTCGTAAAACCACTTTGTTTGGCTAGATTAAACAGACAATTTTTTTGCAAAAACATCTGCTCCGTCATGCCCGGAAAAGGCGTCCGGTTGAGTAGCGAAGGAAGGGAGGTTTTCGTCATCGTCCCGCTCGTATAAACGGTACTCGCGTAAAGAAGGTCTTTGGAAATTGCGTTCAATTCTGGGGATGTATTGTTTTTTTTATACCCCAAAAGGCTCAGACTTTTTGCCCGCATGGATTCTCCAATAATGAGCACGACATTGACGTCGGGATCGTCGAGCTCCTTGAGAGGCGGTGGAATAGGGCGGAAGGTGTTCTTCGGTTTGCGCATCTTTCGAGGGATGATGCCGACGACAAGATAGGAAAAGGAACGATAAAAATTCTCGACAGAATGAAGTTCTGATTTGGGAAGTAGGCGTTCTGCATGACCAGTTGCAAGTTGACCGGTTGTGGATCTCAACTGGAGATGGGTGACCAAAAATCCCAGGCCCGCCAAACCCAAGAAGAGCACAATGCCGATAAGATTGGACTGTGTGGAGCGCAAGGATTTGATCTTAAAGAAGTCGGCATTGCTGACTGGTATCATCAAGATATAGGTTGCCACGACGATGAGAAAGGGGACCAACATCGTATCCAAGGCATGGCTCAAAGAGAGAAAGATTTCGTTGAGATTTCCCTCGATGAGAAGGAAAGAAGTGGGTTGAACGTAGGTCCCAAAATACTGAAAATGGAAATAGGACAAGAGTGCGGCGAGAGAGAGAAGTCCTAATCCGAGGTTTCGCAGTATTCGATTTTCTAGGAGAAGGAGCACCGCGATAAGGGCGAAGAAGGAAAGGTTCCAATTGAAAAGGGCGACGCTTGGAAAATGGGGGTTCCAGAATTGATAGAGAACATCGCCGAGGTAGAAGAGAAAGAGGACGAGAGCGGATTTTATGCCAAGCATAAAGATGGGCCCAAGA
>JALSKP010000368.1 GCA_026988815.1 Myxococcales bacterium
TTTCCTGTTTTGACAGTCATCGGCGGAGGCGTCTTCGTGTACTTTGGAATGAAAGGCGTGTTTACACGAAAAACGATTTCACTAAGTCGAACCGTGGGTGGTTTTCATCCCATCCCAATCGAAGGAAAAGCAGCAGTTTTCCTTGGATTAATTTATCTTATTGTTGCTGTTCTGCTCTCTGGTTTTTTGGGCGCGATAAGTTTTTATATCTATACTGGACCTTAATTTTATCTATGACGTGATAAAACTCCACATGTAAAAAGGAAGGGGAGTTCGGAGATGTCGCTGATGATTAGACCATATCGATCGGTCTGGTCGGCCGGGCTTCTTTTCTCCTTTTCCAAACCTCTCAAAAGATATGCTATTATTTTGGAGTATAGAAAAACTTTATGGGTATTGCTATATTGTCGTGTGATTAAGCGGATGTATCGGTAAACCCGAAATAAAAAGGTAAAATAAATGATTTCGACCTTCAGGATGCTCGCATTATCAATTTGTATTTTTTCCTGTTCACCTGAAGTGGGGAGGAACGACGAGGATGGTGGGGCCGAAAAAAATATAGATTCGGTCGATCTTGGGATTGTCAACGATGGGGCCGAAAAAGATATCGCTTCGGTCGATTTTCGGATGGATGAGACAGGGAAGGGGGCCCAAAAAAAGCAGACTTTATTAAGGCCTCTTGGAAATAAGATCTATCATGCTGCGTTTCCAGACTTCGGTGGTAGCGAAGATCAGGTGAGCGTAAATCGAATTATGGCGTTCGAATCAATGGCGCAAAAGCCTCTCACTTGGGCGTATTTTTCCAACAACTGGAGCGAAGAAAAAGGGATTCACTTTCCAAGCAAGGACGTGAAAGTAATCAACGATTTTGGACGCGTTCCATTTATTCGTTTGATGGCCAGGTCAAATTTTGATGAGGGAGGTCCAGATCCCTTACTGTCAATCGACGTTCTACTATCGGGTGAGAAAGATGAGGCGCTCAGGGCGTGGGCGAGGACAGCGCGTGATGCTAAAATCCCACTTTTGGCCGAATTTGGTACCGAGGTCAATGGCGATTGGTTTTCTTGGAATGCAAAATGGAACGGTGCCGGAGAAAAAGAATATGGCGATCCCGATCTTTACGATGGAATGGAAAAGTTTAGGGATCTATATCGTAAAATTATCAATATTTGTCGTGACGAAGGGGCGCTCAATATCACCTGGTTTTTTCACGTGGATGCTTATTCCTCACCCAGGGAAGATTGGAACAAGATGCCGGGTTATTATCCGGGCGACGACTATATCGATTGGATTGGCTTAAGTGTGTACGGACCCCAACGCACCGACCTCGGGTGGTGGAGTTTTGAAAGTCTTCTCGATGATAATTGGGACGAGATTAGTCAAATTTCACAAGCAGGAAAACCATTGGCTCTCTTGGAATGGGGCGTTGTGGAGGGGGAAGATGGACAAAAAGCAAAATGGATTGAAGAGGCTATGGCTACAATTCTTCCAGGGGGAGCTTATGAAAATAAATTCAGCGCGGTCAGTTATTGGCACGAAAATTTTGACCAATCTCGTCTTAGAATCGATACCGATCCGAAAAGTCTATCGGCTTATCAAAAAATGATGGCAAAGGATATTTTTGTGAACGATGCACTATTTGAATAAAGGAAACGGCGCACCCTCATCTTTTAAGAAAAAAGTTGCCATAGCGATCGTTGCGATCATACTTGGAAGGTCAAAACGACAATAAATAAAATCGCATACGAGAATGGAGGATTCCATTCGCGCTCCGCCAAGGATGGCAAGGACAAACACAATGCACACACTTTTTTGCAATTTCGAAACTGAGACGGATTTTTTTGAAGAACTCAAACATTCAGGAACACAGATGTTGAGTTTCTTAACTCTGAGCCCGGCAAAGATTCGTGTTTTTGAATCGGTTTCAGTACGTATGGAAGTTGAAAACGTCAATGTATCAAATCGGTTGAAGGGGAGGGTGATAAGGCGAAAACCCTCTTCCATACACTCTGGAAAAAACCTCTACGAATATACAGTTCGCCTAGATTCAGAAGACAAAGTCTGGTTCAACGCCTTTAAGAATGAAGTGGAAATGCTGAGCGCCTTTCAAATTTCCATGCCCGCCTGATCTGTGATCGATCCTTGGCTCTACGTACTGGCCTTAATCGGCGGGATCGTCGCGGGAATTACCAATACCTTAGCGGGAAGCGGCTCGCTTATTACTTTACCGGTTTTGGTGATGTTGGGCCTACCTGTTCATGAGGCCAATGGAACGAATCGTGTTGGGATTATACTGCAGAATATTGTTGCGCTTGGAACGCTCAAGCGCCAAGAAAGCTTAAATATCGAAGGGGTCGGGGCTTTTTCTGTTCCGATTATTTTGGGCTCTCTTCTGGGAGCCTACATTGCAATTGACGTTTCAAAGGAAGCGCTAAACCTTGCCATTGGTTGCATCATGGTCGGCATGTTTGTCGTCTTATTGGCCAAACCCAAACGATGGTTGGAGAAAGAGGAAAGAGAATTTAGTAAGAAATGGTACTATTTTCCTATGTTTTTCGTTGTAGGGATCTATGGCGGATTTATTCAAGCGGGCGTTGGAATCCTACTTCTTATGAGTTTGGTATTAGGGGTGGGTTTTGATGTCGTAAAAGCCAATGGGATGAAGCTACTATT
>JALSKP010000369.1 GCA_026988815.1 Myxococcales bacterium
TGGCGATGAAGCGTGTCGCGCGAGAACCTTTAGTTCAAATGACCTCAATGCCGGAAACGTCGTTGAAGGGTTCTTCACCGGTTCTGTGGTTCCTGTAACAGGCGAAGCAGGCGGATATGCCCTCGTCATCGACCAACATACATTGTCCCTAAACTACGGTGTACTCATCCTCGGAATTCTAGAAAATATCATTATTCCATCTGCGTTCGGAGATCCAAACATTACCTCTATTGATGCTGCTATCGAGAAATTGATTACCAGCATTTTCAACGGAAATGGCTCGGCGTGCGAGCAGCTTGCAACGAGAGTTGGGACGGCAGAGACAATCGTTGAACGTTTATGTGATAACTTACTCGACAAAGCCAGCGATGGGATTCGTGACTACTTCACAGAAAAGTTAACCGTCAACGGCGCCGATAACCTCCTGATTGGAACACCTGCCGGCAAGCCTTGTAAAATCGTTGAGCCTGCGACCTACGGCCCTGACTGGACCGGCAAGCCACTTCCATACGGTGAAACTTTAGGTACCGAACGTGTGGAATGTGAGTGGGAAATGAAAATCAAAGTTTCTGCATCGACCACCATCGACGCACCTTCCACTTTCGTTGGAACAAGAACTGGCTTTCTTCAATAAGAATAAATAAGATCTCAACATTCTCATCAACATTTGTGTGATCATTTTCGGCGGGTTGAATGAAAGAGGTTCCTCTTTGGAATGAAGAGAAGTCCCCTCTACCTCTGAGAGAGGGCGCCCTGAGGATGTGCGTTAGCACTTCCGAGGAAGTCCTCTTGGGGTGGGTGCTAGGGTCGTCCAACGAAAGCAAGCTCCCTCAAAATCCCGCTGCTATCACACGACATCAACATTCCTCGGAATGTTTTTTTTGTCTCAACATTTTGAAAAAATTCTCAAAAATATACGAGCTTATCTCTAATTTTTCTCAGATTCTTGACGAGCAACGGCGGGTGGGGATTATCAGCAGATTTTAGGTGGGAAGTTGGTTTTCGTTGGCAGCCGACACAAAAGGATAAGGAATCCGCCGTTGTCGCATCGGCAAAACGTCAGGTAAAGGTAGGTTGAAATAATAAATTATTTCGTACTTAAACCAACGAAAATATATTTAGGAAAAAAGTTAACACGTTAACGATTCATCCGCTCAGATGTAATGCAACCGGTGTGCCAACTTTTAAATAAATTCAATCTTCGCAATCGTAATAACAACGCCAATATTTATTTCTCAGATATCCGCTGCCAAATAGTGACGACTACTCTAGTTGCCAGTATCGGCAAAACTGGAGTAATGAATAGCCATTCAGTCAAAAAAAACAGCTTTCCCTTTTCGACTTTCTTTGGATTGATAATCACGCCCACATCGACTATCAAATCCTCATGATACACCCCTTTCTCATTCAGAATAAAGAATCATGTTTGGCCGGAGAAAGCGGTTATATTGATAAAGAATCAGGTCTCTTTGTTCTCAATTCTTATTATTTGCGTGATCAAGAAGAATGCTGCGGCTCGGGGTGCAGGCATTGTCCCTTCTCTAAAACAGAACAGGACCTGGCCGGGCGCTCCAACAGTCCTGCATTTCCCTTTCATGAGTTAGCCGATGATCAATAGGAAGCTTTCCATCGCGCCGATGATGCGACATACCGACCGTCATTTCAGATACATGTTCAGAAAAATGACCCAGTATACCCTTCTTTATACGGAAATGATTACCGCGATGGCTCTTAAGCACGGGGACCGAAAACGATTTCTTATGAAAAGTGACGGCGAAAATCCGGTGGTCGCACAGATTGGCGGAGACAACCCCGAACGATTAGCCGAAGCCGCCCAGTGGGTTGAAAACGCTGGCTATGACGCGGTGAACTTAAACATAGGCTGTCCTTCAGAACGCGTTCAATCGGGGAGCTTTGGCGCGTGCTTGATGAAAGAGCCCACCTTGGTGCGCGATATGGCGCATAGAATGCGCGAAGCTGTCGATATTCCGGTGACCATTAAACATCGCATCGGCGTGGACGATTTGGATAGTTATGCGCATATGGCCGCCTTCGTCGAAAAGGTCGCCGAGTCGGGCGTTACACATTTTTCTGTCCACGCACGAAAAGCGTGGCTCAAAGGCTTGTCGCCAAAAGAGAATCGAAACATCCCTCCTATTCGCTACGAGGAGGTCTATCAATTGAAAGAAGATTTTCCAGATCTTTGGATAGAAATCAATGGCGAGATAAAAACATGGGAAGAGATAGAAACGCATTTAGAATACGTTGATGCGGTTATGATCGGAAGAGCGGCGGTTGAAAATCCAAAGCTTTTTCTTGAGGCAGATATGAGGCTGGGTGATGCCGACTTGCCTAAAAACAGAGACGAGCTCATTCGATCTTGGCTTCCCTACATTAAAGAAGAGTTGGAAAAAGGGACGAAGTTATCAGCGATGACCTGTCATATGATGAATTTCTACAAGGGAGAAAAGGGTGGTAAAATGTGGCGCCGGGCGCTTTCCGAGGCACACCATTATCCTTCTTCAATGGATCCGATATTTCGCGCAGCGGAGGCCATTGGGCTAGAAATCTAGCAAAGCACGTTTTTTCCCCGAATCTATGATAAGCTTCACGAAAAGCACAAGGCGCATCGTTGAAAACACAACTCTTCTTCCTCCTCATTATTCTTTCT
>JALSKP010000370.1 GCA_026988815.1 Myxococcales bacterium
ACGTCATCAACGACCACCACGCTACTGGGCATCTCCGCGTTCTCCTTCCTCATCTCAAAGGCCTTTTGAGAAAGCATCTTGCGCTCAATTTTTGAATTTCCTCTTATACGAGGTTGAATTCTTTTTAGGAAATTTTGGTCTCTTGTCGCAATCTCCTTTTCTTTCAGGACATCTAAAATGATCCGAGAGGTGTTGAATCCTCTCTGACGAAGATCTTTGGGATGCATCGGGACTGAGGTCCATTTCAGATCGGGACGAGAAGATAAAAAACAAAATGGGAAAAGATTTCGATGCATCGCGATTTCAGCTAGCCGCCGCACAGCGTCCTCTCGGTACCCAAATTTCGCACGGGAAAATATTTTTTTCGCAGCACTTGTGTATTCAAAGGCGCCGAAGATGGTATCAAAATAACGATTTTCGGAAATGCAGCGAAAGCATAACTCATTTACACCACTTTTTGATTCGCGCGGGAGTGCACATTTGATGCACATTGGATCTTTTAGGGGAATCAAATCTTTATCACACGCCTCACAAATAAACGCACCTTCTTCTATGAAGGCGTTGCAAACAGGACAGGTGTTGGGAATGAGGAGTTCGAAAAATGGTCTCAAGATCTCAGGGAATTTCATACAGTCTCCAGGTTATGCTCACCTTTTTCGGACGACTCGCGTTTTTGTTGTCTCTCTAATGAACTGATTTGTCATGAAGTGCGTAAAACGTTATAAGCATTCAAATCGCGTTCAAAGGAAGAGAATGAAAATTGCTTTAATTTTACTGGTTGCCAGCTCATTGGCGTTTTCGGGGTGTTCTGACGATACCGTTAAAGGTGGGTCGTGTTCGGTGAACGAAACATTAAACCCCATTACAGGCCAGTGTGTTCTCAAAGATGTCCGCCGTGGAGGTGGACGTGATCAAGGTGGAAGTGGCGACATGGGGGCCGATACTCCGCCCAACCCTTTCCTCGATATGCCAGCCGATGTGCCTGACAACCTATTGTGTGATCCCGATATTGATAGTGATCAAGACGGTCTTTCGAACAAATGCGAATGCGACCTCACGACCGACCCTGCAAGACCCGATACGGATTCGGATGGGGTTTTGGATGGTCAGGAAGACGCCAATAAAAACTGTAAATGGGATTTGGGATTGGAGAGCAATCCACGCAACCCAGACACGGATTCAGATGGCGCGACGGACGGAGAGGAACGAGACGCGAATACCGATCCGATTGATGAAGATACCGATGATGATAATATTCTTGATGGAGCCGAGATTGCGAGCGGATGTTTAAACCCCCTCGAAATCGATACCGATGGAGATGGGCTCCCCGACGATGTAGAAGACGTCAATCTGGACGGAAACTTGGGAACCTGTACGAATCGAATGTACACCGTCGACTGCGCAAACGGTGAGTCGGACCCCTGTAAAGAGGATACCGACGGCGACGGTACAAAAGACAGCGAAGAAGCCCAATTCTTAGCATGTAAGCCCGCAGATACTGCCGGTTTGGTGATGCCTCAATACATCACTGACTCTGGCGGAGACTACAAGCTCGTTGTTGACGCGGGCGTTACCAACGGCGCGGTTATAGGAATGGATGCCCATGCCTTTAACGACGCGACAAACGCTTATGCCGGTTTTGTTCTCAATCTTGCTAACCCAAATGGCGTCTCGGATCCTTCCTCGTTTTCGGGCAAGATATTTCTCGCCGCCCGTCGAGCTTATGGGGGCGCTGTACAAACCTTTGATGGGTTTTCTGCTTCCGTACGTGGCATTGTCGAACTCGGTGGAGGTCTAAAAGCGGACAGCGCGCGTGACAAAATACTTGCCGAAGTCGCTGGTGTTGGCGCTATCTCTCATACAACAGCCGGAACATTTACAGCGACAGGAAATTCTGACCCAATGCTATTTGTGTATGAGATTGTCGTACGCAATGGTGGACGCTCCGTCGTCGTCGGCGCCCTCGTACCTGAGTCCGAGTATTCAAACGATAATAAATTTGCAGGTATTCGCGTTGACGATCTTACCGGGGGCGTTGCGCTTGCGACCGCCATTGAAAATGTCGAGCCAGAATGTGTGTCTTATAAAGTTTCGGTGGAGCCAAAAATTGATTTCATTTGGGTCATTGATACCTCCGGTTCCATGTCGGATGAAATCCGGCAAGTTCGAGGATTTGCCAGAGAGTTTGCGACCATTCTTCAGAATTCCAATCTTGATTGGCGGATCGCTGTGACAAGTGCAACATGTGATAAAATCTCCCAAGATCCCCTGATCAGTCAGGACGTTAAAAATCTCTTTAGCATCGGCGGTCGCGATTCTTGTTCTCCACCTCCAATCCCGATTCCGATTGCTCCGGCGCGCTATAAGAACGGCGAACTATGTAACCGTAATAATGCCTACTTTACGACCGATCCCGCAAAATTTGAAGATTGTGTGGCCAATCTTAGCGGCGGCGGATTATCGCTAGAGAGCGAGCACACGGTAACCATCGGAACAGCTGCAATCGATCGCGCTTTGCCGCGTGCGGAGAATAATCCACAAAAAATTCGTCCAGGCGCTGCTGTGGTCATTATCAGTGTCACCGATGAATTTGATGAACATTTTCAAAGTTTGAACGGCTGGCGAGATGCCGGCGGTTCCGGTGATCCACCAAGCGACCCGACGATTCT
>JALSKP010000371.1 GCA_026988815.1 Myxococcales bacterium
GATTCAAAACCTCGTACGTATGCAAAGCGCGCGCAATAAAGTCCGTATCAAAAGTGATATCTCGCGCCTTTCCGCCAGTGGGGGAACCAATATTCCCATCGCTTTGGCCGAGGCCTACGAACAACTCTTACTCACCAACGCGAGATTGAAACATATTATTCTTCTCAGCGACGGGGCCTCCGATAGCGGAAATATTTTCTCAGAACTCATCCCTGCGATTCGCATTGAGGGAATTACGGTTTCGACCGTCGCCGTCGGTTCGGGAACCGATACCACCCTGCTCAGAAGAATCGCTCAAGGTGGTAAAGGTCGTTACTATTATGCTCGCGACCCTTACTCTTTACCTCGTATTTTTATGAAAGAAACATCGACTGTTTCTCGCTCTTCGATGGTGGAGGAACCCTTCCGTCCACGTATTCGTAAACGTGCACAATTTTTAAAAGGCATTTCCTGGGATAGCGCGCCCTACCTTCTAGGATACGTATCCACATCGGCCAAACCTCGAGCGACGATCATCATGGAAAGCGAGTATGGAGAACCTTTACTCGCCCGTTGGAGAAGAGGCCTAGGAAAGGTTGTCGTGTTTACCTCAGATCTCAAAAACAGATGGGCGGTGGAATGGCTACGTTGGTCGGGCTACCAAAAGTTCTGGTCCCAACTGATTCGCGATACGATGCGATCCAATAAAAGCGACCAGCTCGCGATGACGACCTCCATTGATCAAGATACTGCAAAAATTATTGTCGATGCGATTGGTGATGACGATAAATTTATTAACGGCTTGGAATCCACCATCGCCGTTACGGCTCCCGATGGGACCAAGAGTCAACTTACTTTGGAACAAAGCGCCTCGGGAAGATATGAGGCCCATCTTCCGATGACCCAATATGGGTCCTACGGACTCAAAGCGACGCACGAACGCAATGGAGATACGATGGCCGTGAGTTTAGCCAGCGTCTCCAATCCCTATCCGAGAGAATATCAATTCGTAAAAGCAAATCGAGAGTTATTACGTCGTTCGGCCCAAGTTGGCGGCGGAGAAACGAATCCAAAAATCGAAACGCTTTTCGACCCCCTTGGTGAGGAAGTAAAATTTAGAAAACAATTGTGGGCTTATTTTCTTATGGCGGCCCTCGCGTTATTGTTCCTCGATTTACTCTTTCGTCGAATCCGACTGGGTGGCGGAACGGACGTCTCGTGGAGTGAGGTCCTATCGGGAAAATCTTAACCAAGATTTTCTAGTAAAATGTGCGTTTTATAGGCTATTGGCGTAGGCATTTGTGTCGGCGATTTCCTGATCGCTCATTGTCGCGAAGGCAGGCATATCGCCGCCGCCTTCAACAATAATCTCGACATTATCGGTATTATTTTCTTTGGAGCGGATGTCGGGTCCAAGACTTGTACCAGCACCATTGGCGCCGTGACATACTTGGCATTTGGCCTCATAAAGAGGTTTTCCTGCTTGAACGTCGGTGCTCAAAGCCACGATCGCTTCAACGCGGGGAGAAGCTGCACCACCACATCCTGCGAACAGGGAAAGAAGTAGAATAAAAGGGGAAAGAGTCTTCATAGCGTTCCTGTAAAACAAAGAAATCGAACGAACAATGATAGTACACGGTATTGGGGGCGAAACAAATTCACTAATGTGAATGGTGTTCTGACTTCGAGTATAATGGTGGTTTGATTGATCGTAAGGAAAGGTGATTTTCCCTTTTATTTATAGGAGCTTGACTCCAATATAAGGACCTCCAATCCTCGTTTTTAAGGGCTCAAATATAGGACATCTTTACCTCATATCATTCTAAACACGACCATATGTGGATGGAAAGTACCCCAAATAAAGACCAGCGTGTGGATGACATTCTGTGCAGTATTGAAGAAGGCCTCATTGGAGGAGGATTTCTTTGGAATCGTTCTTTCAAATAAGACTAGCTTTGGATCGAGATTCGGGTCCCTTCCGAGCGCGGATCGTATGGGTAAGATGGTCGAGCGAAAGGAACTTGAGAACCGTATCTTTGGGATGCCCGAACACTTTTCGACCGACATTTTTTCTGAGATGAAATTTCAATCGTGGTTTTAGGAATCGCCGCGATTCTTGAACCTCCTTCTTCAGGTATTTAATTAGACTCAATGCGGCTTAAAGGGTAGTCTATCTCGAACTCTCAGAGGACAAATATGAAAAAGCTCGGTCAAATTTTAACGATATTCTTCCTAACCATGATATTCGTTCCGGGTCCCCTCTTCGCTAAAGGCAATAAGGTTGAAGTCCTCTCTCAGAAGGGAGCCAAGGCCTATGGGGATAAAGACTACGCTTCGGCGATTTCCTTCTACAAAAAAGCTTATGCTGAAGAGGAGATCTCGGTCCTGCTTTTCAATATTGCCAAGTGTTACGAAAAACAAAAAGATTGGGACAATGCGAAAAAGTATTATCAAGATTTTGTTGTTGCGCCTGATGTCGAGAAGAAATTTCGTGAAGCGGCCTTGAAAAAAATAAAAGGCATCGAAGAAATCGAGGACGCCGAGGAAGAGCAACGTCTCGCCAAAATTGAACGCGAAGAAGAAAAGAAGCGTAGAGAAGAAGAAAAAGCAAACAAGAAAAATGACAAAGACACGGTTGTAAAAAAGCCCCTCGATCCTCCAAAGTCTGACAAGAGTCTAGCCTACATCG
>JALSKP010000372.1 GCA_026988815.1 Myxococcales bacterium
CAATTCGCTTTATGAAGCGCGGGTGCAGTGTTTAGGAGAGATTTTTGAGCGTGCTGTGAAAAAGAAAATCATTATTGAGGAAATCACGCTTCCCGATGTTCCGAATTCTGTGTTGAAAGCCTTCCCAAATATTTGTGAGGGTATCGCAAAACTCGACGAGCAAGGTTTTCCGGTATTCGTGAAAGACGCCTCGTTGGGGGGGGGATTTCCGGTGATGTGTATTGCCATCATGAACCCAAAAACTGGCGGTGCTTTCGCGTCCTTTGGCGCGCATCCAAGATTTGAAGTCGCGCTGGAACGATGTCTAACCGAGCTCATGCAGGGTCGTAGTTTTGAGGGCTTGAACGACCTTCCCGCGCCGACCTTTAACACCTTTGCGATTTGCGAGCCGAACAATATGGTAGAGCATTTTATTGATTCGGCGGGAGTACTATCGTGGAAATTTTTTAGTAAAAACGCAGACTATTCCTTTTTCGACTGGACCCTTCCTGGCGCTATGCATTCCCAGGCTGAGCATGCGAACGAGGACACTGTACAGACTATGCATTCCCGCGCGGAGCATGGAAACGAGAACGTCCGATCAACGCAACAAGAGTATGAGTTTCTTATGGGAATTCTTAGCGAAATTGGTAAAGAAGTTTATATCGCCGACCTAGAAGGACTCGGAGGATATGCGTGTCGGATTTTGGTTCCCGGCTATTCGGAGATTTATCCTCCCGAAGATCTTGTGTGGGATAACACCAATAAGGGGCTTCCTTTCCGGTCAGACATTCTCAATATTCACGAACTCGATGACGATAGTTTGATGGGTTTGCTTGAGCGTTTAGAGGAAAGTGAACTCGATGATTATTCCTTGGTTTGTGTTTTGATCGGCGTCGCTTTTGACGAAAATTCGCCATGGGGGAAATGCACAATCGGTGAGCTAAAGGGGCTAATATGTTTGGCGCTTGGGATGCTAGATGAGGCCAAGCATTGGGTGGAGATGTTCTTGTTGTACAACGATAATGTGGCTACACGAAGACGCTATTACCAAGTCTTGAGTACAGTGCTCGACATCGCCCTCGACGAGGAACTCGAACTTGAGGATTACCTCCCTAATCTGAAACGGATGTATGGGGAGGAGATGTTGGGCAATGCGACAGCAAGCGTCTCGGGGAACGTTCGCTTCTTTGGATTATCGGCAACGAATATGAAGCTTGAGGGTATCGATAAACATCTAAGGTTGCTTGAAAGCTATGAGAAACTTCAAGTGGCCAGATCAAAACGCAATCGGGTTCGTTGAGCGTGATGCTGTGTTTCTATGAGGGAGAAAATTAAGTCTTCTTTCAAGTAGTGTGATCATTTTCGGCGGGTTGAATGAAAAGAGGTTTCTTCTTTGGAGTGAGGAGAAATCCCCTCTGCCTCTGGGAGAGCGCCCTGAGGATGTGCGTTAGCACTTCCGAGGAAGTACTCTTGGAGTGCTAGGGTCATTTGACCGAAGATGAAGAGTTCGAGATTCGGGAGAGTCGAATCTTTTGTAGGATAGGACAGCTGAATCTATTTGAGCTGTTTTTTCGACGAGTTCTTCAAGCGCTGCTAAACTAGGCAGATGATTAGTGAATACGACATTGTCCTTGATTGTGATGGGTGCGGGAAAACCTTCAAAATCACGCTTGAAAGTGACAGTAAAGTCGGCGCAATTCCGTGCCCTTCCTGCAAGACACGGGATCTTATTTCCTTTGAAGATGAGGAAAAAGAAACCAGCAATCTCAAAAATTTCTTTCAGCGTTCCCATACGCCACGCGTACTCGATCGCATTGAAGTTCTCACCGCTGGCATTTCATCGGAGGTCGGAGCGCCAAGCGTGCAACGTCGTTTTCGTAACGTCGCCCATGTCCACGTCGATAAGTCGAGGCTCGATAAAACGGTCGATCTCGCGCCCAAACCTGACATCCCCAAGCCTCAATCTCTCGTTCGTTCACCCGAATCCTCTTCGCCGCAGATCGGGAATCTATCCAAAGCAGAATTACGAAAAAACCTAAAACGGAAAGTTCAAAAATCCCTCCCAGCGCCTCAACCTGAAATCGAGTCTGGAAAAATTCCGGGCATCACCGAGAAGAGCGAAGGAAAATGCGCAGAAGAGCATTCCCTTTCCGCTCTTGAAAAAACGCTTCCCTCCTCTCCTCCAGTTCTGCCGACCACGGACTTGCTTGAGCCCCTATTTCTCGCTCAGACACCTTTTGATCCAGAAGTGCTGGAGTTAGGCATTGAGATAAAACACGATGAAGAAAAAGTCCTTTTCGATAAAACACGATTAAAAAAACTTATACGTAGCGAGGTTTGGCTGGGCGGTTTTGAAGCGGATTTGAATGGTGTTTGGGTAGCCTTTCTAGACCATCCTGCCTACGAGCATCTTAAGGAAGAACTCAAGACCGAAGCTAAAGAAAGACTTGTCGCTATCACACTCGACCTTGATCGGGACCTTACCCCCTCGAAGAAAGAGATAACTTACGATTTGCAAGAGCATGGCTCCGAAGAAAAAATCGACCTGCCCGCCGAGGTTCAAAGCCAGACCCCATTGCCGGAGGAGAAAGCTCAACGTAGCAAACTCACCTACCTTCTCCCACTGCTTATTGTTGGATTAGCAATCCTTGCTTTCTACGCTACATCGGGAAACAAGGAGGATACCCAGCCAGTGATTGTCGCCCCCATTGTGCCACCTCGTTCGGCCATTCTTGCCGGAGAATATATCTTCTCACGCGCTAGAACGATGGGCCTCGTTACGTCGTCGATTCGTCAAGAAACGCGAAAAGACCTGCTTTCTAAAAGTGGGGAGGCCTTAGAAAAATCAAATTTTGGAGAAGCTCTTGATCACCTCTACGAGCTAAAAAGGCGAAACCCAGATGATCGCGATGTCATCGAGAAACTCATTCGTGCCAACCTCGGTCGCGGGAAGTTTCGAGAAGCACGAGAGGAGATCGTAAAGTTGGTTTCATTGGAAGGCGAGAGCAAGACGAGCAAGGCGCTTTTCAACGAGTCCCTCACGCGCGATATGAATTTGAGACCGAGAGTTGTAGAAATCGACACCCTTGATATTGACGCAATAAAAGCACTCGGCGGCGGTAAGTCGATTAGTTTTAAATTCAAGAAAAATGGTAAAAACACTTACGCTTTTAAGCCTGCACAATTCGAATGGAACGCAGGTTGGGAGGGCGAAGTTGCGGCCTATCGATTTTGCGAAATTGCCACGTGTGGATTTAGAATCCCGCGAAGCCAATCCTCCAAAATCAGTCGAAAACACTTCAATAAACTATATGCGATGAACACGGCAGATCAAAAAAGCTACGCCAATCGATTCAAAGACCTGATTTGGAAAAGCGAGACAGTAAATGGTAAAAAAACAGACTATCTCTACGGCGTCTTAAAAGAGTGGGTCCCTCATATGGTAGATTGGCCAATAGAATACACACAGATTTGGGCAAAGTGGCTTGACCCGAGTCAGGCGCTTGAAACCAAGGTCGCAGCGCTTCCCGAACTCGATCTGTTAAGACAAAAAAACAGATTGATCTGGCGGCGATTACGAAAAGAAATGAACCTGCCTCTGGGCCGCGTCGCTGGTGAGCTTTCTAACCTTCTTAGCTTCGACTACCTGGTCAATAATTGGGATAGATTTAGCGAAAAAGAAGATTTTTACGGTGTAAATAACCAGTTCGCGAATGGGCATTTCCTCTCTTTAGATAATGGTGCTGCATTCGGATTACGTCATTCTACGCGCGTTGAAAAACGTTTCTCGATAGTAGGACGGTTTAGTAAACGTTTTATAGCCTCGTTACACCTTTGCGATCATCGCATCGATGAATACCTCTTTCCTAGTCGTTCAAAAATCGCGAAAAAGAAGCTCGTTTTCTTTCATGAGCGACGGGTTGACTTACTTAACATTGTTGCGGAAAAACTAAAAAATGATGAAGAATCAAATATTCTACGTTTCGATTAAATCTCTATTCATCCTCTTATTGGTGAGTTCTTGTGGGGGAGATAAGAATAAAATAATGGGTCGCCCACCTGGTATTTCAACCAGCGCCGAAGAAAATAAAAGACAATCTAAAGAACCTAAACGCAGCGTCAAAAAGACGGTGCGAAAGAAAAAGAAAGTGAAGGGAAAGAAACACTTTGACGAGGATAATTTGTCGATTTGGGATCTTGGAAGTGAAGATAAAGCGGTATGGAATGAATCCCAAGATCTCGATATTTGGGCGACGGATGGCCCCGACTATAATCCTATTTTCGAGATCGAGGGATGGCCTTATCAGGAAGTGGGTTCGACCTTTCGTATTCTTTGGAAAGGTGGCCAGAAAAGCGTTCCCGTGTATGAGAAGCCAAGTTTGGATGGCATTGCAAAAGAAAGCATCTCGTTCGAAAAGAACGAGGGAATCGGTTGGGTTGCATCCCACGTGGCCGTCCTCGCGCCGGCGATTTATACCGCCAAAGAAGACATTCTGGTTGAGGGATTTGAAGTATTCTCGGCAGGATATCTTAAGGGCGATGATGCTTTTTCTCGCGTTTTGAAGAAGGGAAGCAAATTGCGCCTTCTCATGTATGCTGGCGACGGCCAGTGTTATATTGGGGTTGGAAACAAGGCAATCGAATCCTTATGTCCGACGCCTGAATCCTTTCTTGGTTCGTTTAAGGGACGAGATATGCGCGAGACGATGCAACCTGCGTCGCGGATGTGGTGGATTGAACTTGAAGGTGGGTTGGGGTGGATAGCGCTCGACAATAAATACATCGTAGAAATACGATAAGGAAGCGAAACTAAGTAGGGGAATTCAACATCGCGATTCTTCTAGATCGCTTTTTTTCGTTGAATGCTGAGAGGAAGGGACTATACTTTTAGCTCAAGCCCAAAAGGAAGAATATGAGTCGCGAAAATAGAAAAGATCCACGTGTAGATATTGCTTTAGATGTGCAAATTTTCACAGCTCCCGGTGTGAAGAGTTTTAAAACCCAGGATGTTTCATTTCGTGGTGTTTTTATCGTTACCCAAGAACCTTATAATTTGCGTCATCTTGTCCGTTTTCATGCAAGGACAGAAGACGAGCAAGAGTTTGAAATGCTGGGTTTGGTAGCCCATCGCATCAATACCTTTGACGCTAAAGAGCGACATAAATTGCCGGGAATGGGTATTCAACTCTATTCACTTGGACCCGAAAATCGCCAACGCTGGCGAGATTTTGTTGTTCAATGCTGCGAAGCAGATCCGGCAACGCGTCGCGAATTGGAAATGCAACAGATGCCGCGGTTAAAAATCCATCTCAAAAACGAGAAAATGAAGCGTCAGTTTATGGAGCATGATTTCCCAAGCCAGGGTATTTTTTACCGAACAAGTGCGCTCTCCCCTGTGGGTTCAAAAGTGTTGTGCGAGATCATTCATCCGAGCACCGAAAAAAGTTTTCAACTTATCGCGACCGTACTTGAAACGCGCGATGGGAACCGGCGCCAACGCGGTATTCAAATACAATTCGAAGAGTTATCAGAAGCTACCAATGCTCGATTTGATCGCTTCGATAAAGGAGAACCGACAACAGTGAGTGAAGTTAGCGAAGCGAGCGAAAGCAATGAAGAAGATAAGATCCCCGAGAACGAAAAAAACACTGCCTCGGGTATTAGCGGTTCTAGCCAAACCTGAGGTCACTTCTTCGCAATACCAAGGTGGCGCGGAAAGTCGTCATCAATTGTGAGCCAATCCAAGGCATTTGCCGTAAAAATATGGTAGGTCGGACTTACGATATTCGGTTCGTCCAAAGAAGAAATTGTGAAGGTGAGCAAATCCCTATGTCGCTCATCTCTATAGGTTAGCGTCGATCCGCAGGTGCTACAAAATCCACGCCGAACATCGTCCGAGGACGCGTACTCGGTCGGCGATTCCTTTTCCCATTTAACCTGTTTTATTTTTACGTCCATCCAGGCCACAACCGGCGCACCTGAACATTTCTGACATTGGGTGCAGTGGCAATACTCGGCCGCAAAGGGTTTATCCGAAAGGGTGTAACGTACTTTTCCACAAAGGCATCCGCCTCGCATTTCTTTTTCTTTACTCACGGCCAGCCTCTAAAAATGGTCTGAAGGTTTGACGCGGTAAAACGGCGAGCGATTCAAAATAGTTTTTTGGATTTGGTCGTGTTGGTTTTCATCGCGTTTCGTTTTGTTGGGTTTCGTCGCGATGCTTTTATCCCACTCGACGGGCCGCCAACCCAACCTCCGAACTTAGTCGAAGACAACGACAGTTTGCTCGGTGAAGGCGACGTACTTTCCAGTGGCGTCCCACATATGACCAATGCTGGTTGAAAAACCACCTTCGGCGGCCAAGGTATCGTACTTAAACTGGTGGGGACCAGGCGCGGAATCAGCCAGTAGATGAGCTGTCCAGGTCACCGTGCTTCCAAAAACGGGTTTATCAAGGACCGTAAAAATCGGTGGAAACCAGGCGTCTAAAAGTGCGAGCTGATGGGTAGCCTCAATCGGCCCTTTCTCATTTTGATAGGACACATACCCGCCCGCGGCCGCCTTTGCTTCGCCCTGAAAAGGGATACCACCGTAGGCCATTTTTAGGTTGACATTTTTCGTGAATTCAGGCGTCAGGCCTTCGATAAAAGGAATAGAAATCGCCTCGTCCACCGATTGCCATTCCGGCGCCACTGGCGAGTCGACCCTTTTTGAACCCTCCCGCTCGGCGATGTAAACGAATTGGTAAGTTGCGCTAAGGATATCATTTTGGAAAAAATCAACGCTAATAAAACTCACTGTTTTCCCCGCTCGAAGCACACGACATTTACCAACGACAACGCCGGGAACGATTGGTCCCACCAATTGCGCCTGCATGGTACGCAGGCGACGGTCAGTGAACCGAGATGCCAAGGCAGCAGCGGCGGCCGCATTCAGACCGCCAAAAAGCGAGCGGCCTTGCAGCCAACCCGCTGGTACGGTCCACAAAAAATCTCCATTCTCGTCTTCAATCCAACTTTCTTTTAGCGTACTAAGTACCATTTTCTTTCCTGTGGAAACTACTTGGAATCGTTAAGAAGCGTTAATCCTGCCTCTTCAAAATATTGATAACTGGAATGATAACGACGACGTTTTTCATAAATCCAGGCTTTTAATAATCGATAAAAAAGACTCTTTGCCACATCTTCTTCTTTAAGAAAATCGATTTGCCGATGGGCATGTTTATAATATTTTTGAGAGAACAAAAGATAAGCATAAGCCAGTCCTTGTTCGCCATGAAATCCTCGTTTGGGCTCGCCGTCTTTTTCGAGAAAGGCGATCGCGCGGTGAGCATCATCGGTACTTTTAACCCTCCCAATTTTTGTCGAAAACTCAGAAGGAGGAAAAGGCCAAATATTTTTAACGGCCTCCTCTAGCGATAATCCACGCGCATGTTTTGCCACGAGTACCTTCACGGTGTCGTTGTCTTTTTCTTCGCTAATACTAAAATCGCTTACCATTATCGACGCGAGTTCAGGCTTTCCACCTCGCCAGACAGACTTGGCCAATTCTACACGATCTTTTTTCTCCCAGTCTTTCCAATCCGGCGAGGTTTGCGGTCGCGGGTCTCCATAATCGGCACGTTTGAAATAACGTTCCGCAAAATAGGAGCGTCCCGAATCGTAGCGAATCAAATCCTTGGGCGCGCGATATTCTAGGCGCGCATTATCGTCGGTGTTCAATACCCCACCCTTGGCAAAACTGAGAAGCTCTTCGTTATTCCAAAACAACAGGCCGTTAAAATCCATTGGCGCGGGAACGTGTGCACGGGTGAGTTCGGCTTTGGTTATCTCATTTTCATAGGCTTCTTTGAATCCCAGCGGCGGAATGTGGAAGGCATCTTTGGAGGCGACAAGAATTAAATCGGTGCCTTTGGGCATTGAGCTAAAGGCGACTGCGTTTGGAAAAACATCGGAAAAGGTCGCGATAATATCACGAACATTTTCGGGATTTATTTCGTAAAGTTGAACCCATTGCGCAAACACAGCGCCCTCTTTTAGACGCGATTTCACCATTCGAAAATGCTCGGTGGTAAATAGAGAAGCGACGCCAGCTATCCAAGGGTTACTTGGTTCAGAAATGATGATGTCGTATTTCCGTGGAGATAGTTGGAGAAAATTCCTTCCATCTGCGGCGTAAACAAACATACGTTTATCTTCGTGAGGTTTATGATTTACCGCGTCAAAAAAACGGGCGGCCTCAAACATTGCGGGTTCAATTTCTGCAACATGTAATTCTTTGAGCGGCCATTGTAGGGCCGCGCCCGCGGTTACACCGCTTCCATAACCAATCATCGCAACGACCTCGTTGCCCATTTTGGTTTGGGTCGATCGCACTAAAAAAGGCGCTAGGGCGACAAGGATTTGGGTTGCCATATCTGCGCCGGAAGAAGCTTCGGGTTTACCGTTGGCTTTGAGTGTTACCAATTTTCCGCGCTTCTCGACAGTTATTGTTGCATTGGAACCATCGCGATCATAGACGATTTCGGGATGATCTTTTTCGAATTTTTTCTGGTTAAACAGCTCTCGTGCCCAATAGGTTCGAAACATTCCGCGGGTCAGTTCGGCGCGATCAATATTGGGGGCAAGAACGATCAAAACCACGGCAAGGGGAACGCCCAAGTAGAGCGCCTTGGACACTTTTATCTTATTAGAAAAGGAAACATAGGCGAAAGCCAAGGCGGATAAAAGACTACACGCGAGCACCAGACGAAGTGTATTTTCTAGACCCAAGGCGGGAAGAAGAAAGAAGCCAGTGGTAAAACTACCTACTATTGATCCCAAGGTATTTGCGGCGTAGGTCTTACCAAGAATTTCTCCACCGGAGCCTTTATCTTTGGCGAGGACGCTAATGAGAAAAGGGAAAAGCATGCCCTGTAGAATCATCGGAATGCAGACCAAGACGGCAACCATACCGAATTGATAGAGGTACATATCGTTGACCGACCCTATGGAGGCGCGACTGCGTTGAAATAAAATCGTTGGAAGATAATCGAGAAAGCCCGTTGCAAGGGCCGCGCTAATACACAGGCCAAGTTGGGTTGCAACGATCCATTTAATCGCGTTCACCTGGCGGGATACCAAGGCCGAGGCGAACGCACTCCCCAACCCTAGCCCCAATAAGAAAGAGGTCAGAACGAGGGAAAAACTGTAGGTCGAGCTACCAAGTACGATAACATAGGCCCGCGTCCATGAAATCTGAAGGGCCATCGAGACGAATCCGGAAAGCGCGGCGATGGTCCAAATCGGTTTTATTTTTCCGAGAGGAAGGCTATCGCTGAGGAGCACTTCTTCATCCTCGTCTGAAGATATCATATCTGTTTTTACAAAACGGGATGTAATAATGACGATGATACCAACGCCAATATCGATACAAGCAAAGGTTAAATTTGTTTTCGATAATCCCAATGAGGGGAGTAAGACAAAGCCCGCTAAAAACGCGCCGGTACAGGCGCCGATTGTATTGACGGCGTAGAGGGCACCCAGTTTTGCTTTCACGGGTCCTCGGAATTTCGAAACGAAATCCCCCAGAAGGGGAAGTGTCATTCCCATCAGTACTGTGGGGAAAGCTAAAACAGTAAACGCGACGACGAAGCGTCCAGCGTTAAAAAAGTAGGGGTAGTTTTCACATAAGGCGTACCAGGGCGCGTAGATCGAGGGCAGAGCAGCGAAAATAAAAGGAGCAATGAGCGCAAATAAGCCAATAGATAACTCGATTAACCCATAGAGGAAAAAGGTGTTATCGACCTTTTTTACGGTCTTTGAACCCAACCAGGCGCCGAGGGCTAGGCCAAACATGAATGCCGTTAAAAGGGTGCCAAGGGCGTGACTCGTCGAGCCGAACACGGCGACCAACCAGCGTTCCCAAATGATTTCGAAAACCAAAGACGCGAAACCGCTGGCGAAAAAGAATATGAAGAGTAGTCGTTGCACGTTGCTTCTTAATTTAGACTGCTCGGCCTTGCAACCACGGAAGTCAAATGGTGGCTATCACAAAAGGCACCCATTAATGAATATCTGCGTTAGGGAAGGCGTCTAGGACACATCGGCTAACTGGAGCCGTTATATGGAGTTTTTATGATACATCGTCGACCTAACCTTAAAACAGGATCTTCTTTTTTCCTCATCCTTATGATGACACTTGTATCTGTGTTTTCTTTTTGCATAAAGGATGCTTCTGCTGAACACAAAGCCGTCGGCGTTAACTTTGATAAACTCAAGGTCAGTGTTGAACGTACCGAGGACCATTACGGTAATCCCATCAACGTCGTGAATGTGGATTATATCATCCGTCGAGGCGATTGGAATCAGCTTCTTGATTTGGATATTCGTCCTAAGTTAACGATTGCGACGAAGAAAAAACATCGTATCAGATCCTTCCTCGTTTCAAGACGAAAAGGTCATTTTACCTTTCGTACATCGAAGCGCATTAGGAAAAAACTCCACGTTCGTATTTCTGGAAAGAGCTATTACGCCGTCATCGACGAAAATGGTTATAACGGTCAATGTCAGCCATGGTTGAAAATCAAAGTACGCCGTTTTAATAATTCACATCACGATGATCATGGCGACCATTATGCGATGATGAAGTCATGCGAAAAACGTGGTTTGACTAAATCTCGTTGCTCACGCTTGATCGCAAAGATTGGTATCAGACGGGCTCCTGCTATTTTGGAAGCATGTGCGGCAAACACCAAATGGGGTTCCGATTTTGAATCTTGTTCTAGAAATGCGGCCAAGGTTCGACGCGGCGCGGCGAAGACAGTCTACGCATGCGCTGGTGCATCGGATGGATGGAATAGTAACCTTGTCTCCTGTTTAAATACGGCGGCCATAGCGAGAAAAAAGCCCGCAAAAATGGTAAAAGCGTGTGACGCCGCGACGAAATGGTTCAGCGATTTCACCGGATGCATGAAGTCGGCCAAACAGGTGCGAGACGCTGCGCGCGTTATCGCCTCCTGTGATCGTGCGACGAAATGGGCAAGTGACCTTAAGTCTTGCATCCGAGCCACAAAAGGATTGGACGACCCAGCTTCGGTTGTTCGAATGTGTGCCCAAACGACAGACTGGGCATCGGAGCTCAAAACCTGCGTGAAAAACGGCGGACCCTATGTTGAGTATAGAAGACACGAAAAACATGAAAGCCATCGAACGCACCGGCGATACCAACGCGTTTCTTACGCTTATTGATACCTCCCAAGGTTTAGTACTTTTTGACGAAGCGCTCTTTGAGCGCTTTTCTTTTTGGGGCTCCATAGAGACCGAAAGAGGCCATCTAGAAAATATGGGACGAAGACTGGAGTTGAGCTCAATTCAGACAGGTGTTGAGTTCGTTTGAACAATTTTGCGTCACGCAAGCATCATCGCGGCAATTATTGGCTTGAGCGCATTCACTTACGGCATTCAAAGCTATCAAAGCTTCCTCAGATGCCTCCGATTCACATGACATAAAGCAGGCCTCCTGATTCGTCTGGTTGGCGCACCTGCCGTTCAAACATTCAATTGGTTCCGGCCAGTTTATCGTGTCAACGCAGTTTTTACTTCGGCTTAAGCTTGCGGAAGATCCACAACATGATTTTAAAGAACCAGTAGATTAGTTTACCAAAGCCAGCTAGGAATTTCATTAAAACCTCGTATGAACATAATATCCATTCTACCAGTTTGCAGACCCAAAGACCACGAGTCATAAAATCACCTTCCGATCGCTGCGAATTTTGCCTTCGCGACTTCTTCACAAACATGTAGGGTGCCACCATGATGCGAATAGACCAATATTTAATCGATGCCTCGCGAGGGGAAGCCCGATTCAAAATCAAAGAAATGCTCAGCGAAAGTGGGGCTTATCAAATCGCCCTCGCCGTCGATACGGCCATGGATGATAAGTTGGTATGTGTAAAAACGATCAACTACGATGTGGCGAGAACAGAAGAGAAAAAATACGTCGGTCTGCGACGAAAAGATCTCCACGATGAACTCAAATTCCTCTCCGAACCCTGCCATCTCTTGCCCGAGCCCTTGGACTGGATTCAGATTCAAGAATCACAAACCGTCATCGAACGAGAACCCGTTCTGGTCTACGAATATATGCATGGGGAAACGCTTTTTGATCTCGTCCAGGGACGTTATGCAAAAGGAATGAATCCCAATCGGGCGCTTCGATTCATTAAAGAAATCGCTATCTTTTTACAAACCATTCATAAGAGCGCTTATGTTTTTCGCGATCTCGATCCGAGACATATTATCGTCGGCTTTGACGATATTCTACACGTTGTTGGTTGCGGAAATGCGATTAAAATTGGGGATAAATTCAATCCGGAAAAAACGCCTACCAATCCTGTTTATACGGCCCCAGAAATTCGCGACGAGCGCTCCGGGAAATTGATCAAACCGGCATGTGACGTTTACGCATTGGGCGCCCTTTTTACTTTTTTGCTCACTGGTATAGAACCCAAAAGCAATACCGAAAGTCCGCTCACCCATGCGGCCTACGATCGCCTTAAAAATTTAGATGAGGGGTATCAACTTCTTGTCGTTCGATGTATGGCCCCACTCGCCAAAAACCGATTCGGCGCGATCGCAAGGCTGCTCCCTTTCCTTCAAAAAACAAGCCTTCCCCAACGTTCTGATAAAGATTTTGGAATGCTCGACCTTCCAAAGCCGTGGACTGGAAACGATCCCGAAAATCGAGCGGCAAGCAGTAGCCTTTCGGCCGGTCCCTTGGTCAGCGTAGATAAAGAAAGAGAAGCGTTCATCAAATCCAAACTCGAAAAAGACGACGACGCTATTATCCCCAAACGAGACGTACCCAAAAGAGATGCCATCCTACCAAAAGAAGAATCAAAGGAGGTCGCCAATCGACCGAATTCTTTTCCTTCTTGGCTTATCTTTTTGGCCATTATCCTGGTCCTAGGCGCAGCCGGTTTGGTTGTCATGTTCGCGCTTTAGATTTGATAGGCGAGGTGAAAGCCGACATAGGGTTTGAAACGACTTTCGCTTTTGTAAAGAAAGATACCATTTTCTTTGGTTTGGAAAGTAAGGGTGTCCTCATGAATCTCTATTTTTTTCAGAGGCGTCGACACGAAAATGGCCTCATCACAATTTGAAAAAGCTCTTCCAAAAAAAGAACACTCTCGCGTTGTCTCGATGAAAAGGCGAGGTTCCATTTTTGGGGTAATTTTGAGATCGACGCCTTTATATTTCGCGCCGAGTTCTCCCTTGTCTTTGAACTCCCTAAGTACTTCGACGACATTATCGCTTTTCAGTTGGACGCGGTGGCCGCACGCCGCAGTCAAAACGGTAAACATGCCTACGATTAGTTTAAGTCTGGAAGGAAACATCGTTCAACTTTCTTAATGGTATTGGCCCATTCTAAGCGTTCCCAATTTTGATTCCAGTGCTTTTCTAAGGTGGTCGAGGGGGAGCAAGGCGTAACCAGAACAGGATAAAACCTGCTCCTGATTTTATATTTAGCAACCCATAAGTTTCGGGCCGGGTTTCGTCGGGTGTTGTTTCGTCGAGTGTTGGGTTTCGTCGCTGCGCTCCGTCAACGCCAACCTACAGCCTAACCATGTTATTCATTGTGAGATCGTATCCCATAGGCTAATAAGAACACTCTCTTAAAACCAAGGTTGATGATGCAAGTGGATGCGATTAGAAATGATATTCGTTCGATTCTTTTGAGCCGTCCTCGATTGAGTACCTCAGGTTTTCCCTATCTTCATAGTGCCCTTTGGGCGAGGTTGCGCGACTGGGTCCCATTGATTCTCGATGATGCTGCGTTGGTGATGCAAATCACGGCTGAGCTCGAAGAAGAGATCGGCGAATCGTGCAAAGAAAACGCTCGCGTGATCCGCCAGGTGGTGCGTACGACCGCGATCACCGCTCCGTCCGATCTCTGGCTAATGCGTCATATCCAAAGTGCTTTTGTAAAAGTTGGTTTCGCCAAACGTTTTTTAGACGGTGAGGCCATCCTCGCCGCGGACTGCGGGTTTATCGAAAAAGAAATCGAAATCGACTTTCGATTCCTTCTTTCCCGCGGCACTTTGGTACGCCAAGGCGAGGCTTATAGGTTGGCAGACCATGACGCAGCACGTGATTTCATGTCCTTGCCTTCCTTGGATTTGGTTGACGTCTTTACTATTTGGGTTGATGCTTTTGATTCGCTTTCAGATGAGCAAACCCAACACCTTGCCCGCGCGATGCAAAGCTTTGGGACAACATCCAAAGAACCAGGTTTCTGGCATCCTTCGGCCCTTCAAATTGAACTTGCCTCTCAATTGGTTCCCCTCGTGGTTGCTTTAAAATGGGGCGAAAAAATTGATGCCATCTTAAACGAGGGTTTTAAGCAGGTCTTTGCCGACGCGTCTGCAAATGACTTCGCCCGCGAGGTCCTGCAATATTGTGGCGTTTTAGATGAGAAGTACCAAGTAAGCGAAATTGGGAAACGTGTTCTCGGACGAGGACCAGGTCCCTTTGGAATCATCGAAACCTACCGACAATATCTTGAAAAATTGGAAACCATTTGGAGCCGTGGGAGAAAAGAAGTTTGGGTAGAAAGAAGCGCGAACGTAGCGGCTTCTCAAACGGCAAACCGGAAATCTTTTGTTCGCGCTCACGACGCGCTTGCTGAATTTTGCGAAGACCAGGGATTTAGGTTCTCGACCTTTATCGAACATGCCGTCGGAAAAGGGGAAGCGATACGACAGTGTAGAAATCGCTATGGCGATGACCTCAATTTTGTCGGCGCAGATTTAGAAGACAAGGCCATCGACGCCGCCGAAAAAGAACGGAAATTGGGAGAACTTCCCTCAACCACGCAATTCGTAAGAAAGGCCGATATTGGTAAACCGGCGAGTTTACTAAAAGGCTTGGAAAAAATTGGGGTGCCCTCTCAAGGTGCAGTCATGATGGTTGGAAACGGCTTTCACGAGGTACGTGGTAAGAGCGATGCGCAGATGATCGAGGTTTTTCGTGGCTATGAAGCCGCTGGCATACTATTGATTTTCACGGAGGAATCCGCACTAAGTATCGACGATTTGATAGAGACCGCATTCAACACCTATCACGCTGGATTTCGATACGTACACGAGCGATCGGGTCAAGCGTTGCGTCCGGGTATCGCGGCTGCTCGATCTGTTTTTGAAGAAAAGTTGCCCATGAGTTGGGCTGAATGCGCTGTTGAGGCGGGCTACCTTCGCCTGGAAAAGTACTGTCGAAGTTCCCGAAAAGTGTATCCCTACACCCCCATTAGTGGATTCAATCCAATTATCTCGGCCGAACATTTTCTTGTCCCTCGTAAGATTGCTGAAGAATGTGGGCTCGTCGAAACGACCCCTACCCTCGCTTCTTTTATTCCAAAAAATTGGCTAAAAGTTTTAGAGGGACACGGGAAATTTGATGCAGCATTGGTAAACCTCGATAGCTTTTTAGCCAACGAGCGAGAACGCTACTCGGTCTATCCACCACAAGAAAAAATATTTGCTGCTTTGACTTTTTGCGCTTTCGAGGATGTGAAGGTTGTCATCTTGGGCCAGGATCCCTACCACGGAAAGGGACAGGCAAATGGCCTCGCATTTTCTGTCGGCGAGGGCATAAAAATACCGCCTTCGTTACGAAATATTTACAAAGAGTTACACAGCGATTTGGGGTGTGAGATACCAGAACATGGGGGGTTAGAAGGCTGGGCTGAGCAAGGCGTTTTGCTCCTAAACACCTCCTTGACTGTGCAGGAAAAGAAAGCCGCGTCGCACGCCAAAAAAGGCTGGAAAGAGGTTAGTGATCGCATCGTCGAGGTTTTAAGTGAGCGGGAAGACCCCTGCGTATTTATACTTTGGGGCGCACATTCAAAGAAAAAAGCAAAAAGGATAGCCGGTCACCATACCCTCATTCAGAGCGCCCATCCCTCGCCTTTATCCGCTCATAACGGATTTTGGGATTCAAAACCTTTTTCAAAAACCAATAGTGCGTTGAAGAAAATGGGGAAAGATGAAATCGATTGGACCCTCGTCTAAGCCTAACTCGTCTTTTTAATCTGCGTCGTATTGACATATTCCAACATCGGAATACGTTAGTCCCATGGCACGTAAAGCAACGACATTTGATCTCTTTTCCGCAATTGCGGAACCGAGACGACGAGAGCTTATCGAAAAACTCATCGGAAAGGAGCTTTTCGTAAACCAACTCGTCGCTCTTCTTGGTTGGAAACAGCCCACCGTTTCAAAACATCTAAAGGTGTTAAAAGAAGTCGGTGTGGTCAGCGAGAGAAAAGAGGGTCGTATGCGAGTTTACAAAGTAAATGCACCGAGCCTGAAACCTGTTCAAGAATGGGTAAATCAATTTGAAAATTATTGGGAATATAATCTCGACAATTTAGAAGTATATCTGGAAGACATTCAAACGAAAAAGGAAGAATAATGAGCAACACAAAAGTAGAACCAACGATAATTACACGTGAATATAAGGCGCCGATCCAATTGGTATTTGATGCCTGGACGGGCCCTGAACATCTTAAGCATTGGAACTTTCCTTTTAAGGGATTTGTATGTGAATATGTTTCGTCCGATATTAAAAGTGGGGGGCGTTCTTTACATAAAATGACGATGCCCAACGGACATCATATGTGGTTGCTCACCACTTACGAGAAGGTGAGCTCGCCGAAACTAATCGTCTTTCGTCAGTACAATTCCAATGCGGAGGGCGACATTTTGCCGAACCCTCAGATGCCCAATTGGCCCAAAGAAATGAGGACGACAATCAATCTTGTCGAAGATGGAGAACTTACCAAATTGGAATTAATTTGGGAGCCTATAGATCCGAGCGCGGAAGAAATCGAGACCTTCGAAGCTTCACGACCCAACCATTCCAAAGGATGGGGCGGTGGCCTGGATCAACTTGGTTTTTACTTGGGTAAGCAGGTCTAATCCACTTATCCGTTCGATGGCCGGAAAAATAAACTCTGACCATCGATTCGTGTCTTATAAGAGACGATCCAACGCTCCCCTTTATCTGGTTGACGGCTACCAAATCATTGTCACTCCTAGGGTAGTGTGATCCATATCAACGGAATTTTGAGAGAACTTGCTCTCGTTGAACGACCCTACAAATGACCCTAGCCCTCTCCAAAAGATAGAGGGGACTTCTCTTCATTCCAAAGAGGAAACCTCTTTCATTCAACCCGCCGAAAATGGTCACACTATCTAGGGTTTAATCATACACGATTAGTGTGATCAAAAAGGGTGGGATTCTAGTATGACCATTCATTGTGTCCTTGTGGTATTCGAGGGGATTTTTGTTCGGAAGAGAAACCCCCTCTCCCTCTGGGAGAGGGCTGGGGTGAGGGCGATCAAACAAG
>JALSKP010000373.1 GCA_026988815.1 Myxococcales bacterium
TGGATACACCCAAGGTGGATCTAAATCGCTCCTCTTTTCCAGATCCAGATCGAGAAAGCAAAGCGCCTTGCGAAAAAAACATTGATTGCGCGAGAGGAACAATATGTAATTCGCTTTTTGAATTATGCGCTATGACGGTAGGTTGCGCCCTATTCGGAGGACCTGGACCAGACGAGACGCGAGGGTGTCTTATCGACGGTCAATCAAGGTTTACCGAAAAGGAGTGTGATGACGATTCAGATTGTGAACCAAAAGAAACCTGCCAAGAAAACGCATGGTGCCAATAAACATGAGCTCTATATAAGGTTGACAAGTTTACCTTTTTCATAGGCAAGGGCTTTGGTATTTTCGGTGTTGATTATTTGGAATGAGGAGAAATCCCCTCTACCGCTGGGAGAGCGCTAGGGTGAGGGTCTTTCAAAAAACTGAAACTGTCGAAATCGGCAACCCATTCCTGTGCCCTACAAACGCATTTCCTTTACGTCTTGGGACACAACCATTTTCGCATCGGTCGCCTCTTTAATCTCCTCAACGCTAACGCCCGGTGCTGTTTCGATAAGCACCAAATGATCTTCACGTACGTCGAAAACGGCCATCGTCGTGATAATTCTGTCGATGACTTGGGTGCCTGTTAGCGGCAATGTACAATTTTTAAGCACTTTTGAGGCGCCTTTTTTTGTCGTATGGCTCATCAGAACGACAACGCGTTTTGAACCTGCGACCAAGTCCATTGCACCGCCCATTCCTTTGACCATTTTTCCGGGGATCATCCAGTTGGCTAGATCGCCTTGTTCGGAAACTTCCATCGCGCCGAGGATGGAAAGATCGATATGACCTCCACGAATCATCGAGAAAGACATCGCCGAATCAAAGAAGGCGCTGCCCGGTAGAGCGGTTACTGTTTGCTTACCGGCGTTGATAAGGTCGGCATCCTCATCGCCCTCATATGGAAAGGGGCCGATCCCAAGAAGTCCGTTTTCGGAGTGAAGGACGACTTCTGTGCCTTCTGGAATATAGTTTGCGACAAGGGTTGGAATTCCAATCCCAAGATTAACGTAGGTCCCGTTGGTGAGTTCTTGGGACGCGCGTTGGGCTAATTGATCTCTTGTTAACGACATAATATAGCTCCTTAAGTGCGGGGTCGAGTGGTGCGTTGTTCAATCCATTTTTCGTAATGTTCGCCTTTGATAATGCGTTGTACGAAAATACCGGGGGTGTGAATTTGGTCGGGATCGAGCTCCCCGGGCTCCACGAGTTCTTCCACTTCGGCGATGGTGATCTTTGCGGCCATGGCCATCATGGGATTAAAATTTCGCGCCGTACTTCTGAAAATGAGGTTCCCGTCGGAATCGCCTTTCCATGCTTTTACAAAGGCAAATTCGGCCTGGAGGGCTTCTTCGAGAATATAATTTTTCCCATCAAAAACACGGGTTTCCTTCCCTTGGGCAACCAGAGTTCCAAATCCAGTGCGAACGAAGAAAGCGGGAATGCCCGATCCGCCAGCTCGAATTCTTTCCGCGAGAGTTCCCTGAGGATTGAGTTCTACCTCCAACTCACCGGATAGATATTGTTGTTCAAAATTCTTATTTTCTCCAACATAGCTGGATACCATTTTTTTGATTTGGCGGTTTTGTAGTAAAACCCCCAAACCATATTCATCGGTTCCACAATTGTTAGAAATCACGGTCAGTTCTTTGGCGCCTTTTTCTGCTAAGGCGAGAATCAGATTCTCAGGATTACCGCAAAGACCAAATCCGCCACTCATTAGAGTGGTACCATCTTCGATATCAGCGATCGCGTCTTTGGCATTCGAATACACTTTATTCATCTTATTTCCTCTTCTTTGTCTTGCATGCAAGGTAGAATTGTTGCGCTTAGGACGTCAACACGAACCTCATTTTTGCTTGCATAAAAACCGACTAAGAGTATTCTCTTCACATGAAATATATCATTCTTATTTTATTCGTTGCCTTACAGGGGTGTTTATTTTTTAACACCGTAGACCCCCCCCATCGGGAACAAGCGATCTCGGTACAATCGACAGCGCGACGCCCGTAGATCTTGGTCCATCCGTGGATCTTGGTCCATCCGTGGATCTTGGTCCATCCGTGGATCTTGGTCCATCCGTGGATCTTGGTCCGTCCGAAGATCTTGGTCCGTCCGAAGATCTCGATATGCGGAATGTGACTGACAAATGTGACTCCAATGCGCAATGTACAAAAAACAAAATTTGCACAGAAAACGTCTGTGTTTGTAAAATGGGATATGAGGCAGAAGGCGAGAATTGTATTGTTGGACAAATCGTTAAAAAAGTGACACGACTCGAAACGACAATTACGGAGGGAATGACCGAAAGCAAGACGACTTTCACAGCGTCTAATAGCACCCAAGTTGTTCCTTTTCTTTCCGGTAGGAGCACACGCTTTGCTCCAAAAAACGCGCACTTCCTTCCAAATATAACCGGTTCGGAGATTGCATTTTCGAGAATCGGAAATGCGGGAAGCGTGAACGTCGCTGCCAATTTAGTCGAATTTGATGAGACGCACGTCGAGGTCACAAAAGGCGAGTTGAGTTTGAACATTGGCGATAGAGTTACTCAGCTTACAATGATCGGGATTGTTCCTGAAAAATCGTTCTTGGTTTTCTAC
>JALSKP010000374.1 GCA_026988815.1 Myxococcales bacterium
ACCAAGGGGGCCCCCATGTTCTTCAAATTCGGGATGTCCGATTTGTTCAGGTCTAATTGCCGTACTCACTAGCAGCTCCTAACCGTGATCCGATGCGTGGGTCTTGTCTCCATGACCATCGCTATTATTATTGTGTCCTTCATCTTGCTTTTTGTGTTCTTTATGAACCTCCGCGGGTGCATTCACCACGCGAGATAAATATGCAATTGAGGACTCCATTCCAATTTCTTTAAGTGGAGATACCGCGCGTTTCTTCGCGTGATCTTTAGCCACTTGGCTATTCTTATCCATTAAATCGCCGAATACGATCGCGTCTGCAGGACACGATTGTTGGCACGCCGTTACAATATCGCCGTCTCTAATCGCCGATCTGCCTTCTTTACGAAGCTGGGTTTTTGCACGACGGATGCGCTGTACACAGAATGTACATTTTTCCATCACACCACGTGCCCTAACAGTAACGTCGGGATTAAGTGAATCTTGCAAATTCCCTTTTACATTCAAATCAGCGTGTCGTTTCATCTCAGGATAAATCCGAGCAAAAACGCTATCACTTCTATCCGTTACGTAATTAAACCAGTTAAAACGTCTAACTTTGAAAGGACAGTTATTTGAACAATACCGCGTTCCCACACAACGATTGTATGCCATCTGATTCAAACCATCGACGGAGTGCATCGTTGCAGAAACCGGACAAACGGTCTCACAAGACGCTTTCTCGCAATGTTGGCACAACATAGGCTGATTGATAATCTTGGGGTTATCCATAAACTGAGCAAACGCCTCGATAGGAGCCATCTCAAACATAGGATCGTTGATCGGCGAGCTCTGGAGAGCGTCCGCCTCGTGTGGAAGCAGGTAATATCGGTCGACACGCATCCAGTGCATGATACGACCTTCCGTTACGCCCATTTTTCCAACGACGGGAATATTGTTCTCTTCCTGACAAGCGATGACACAAGCACTACAGCCGGTACACTTACTCATATCGATGGACATTCCCCATTTAACGTCATATTTGTGGGCAATCCACATATCGCGCATGGCGGGATGGGCATGGATTCCAGCGCTTGGATCTTTTTTATACTCTTCCAAGGTTGTACGGGCAGCGATAGGTCGACGATGGAGGTCGATAACTTGGGCGCCCTGCTCGATGGCGATAACCGCGCCATCTTGTAATTTCTTAATCTTAATATCGTTATTGTCAAAAATCTGCCTCTGATCTTTGGACGTCAACGAGAAAGCAAACGCATTCTCGCCGATACCATTCCCAATGGTTCCAACATGCGTCCGACCATATCCGACAGGAATCGCAATCACATCATCGTGCAGACCAGGCTGCATAATCACTTGGTACTTTTGCTTTTCTCCACCAAAGGAAAGTTCCACAAATTGACCTTGCTGCAGCTTTTCTCGCTTGAAGGTTTTCGGACTCACACATACGTAGGAGCCCCAAACATGCTTTGTAATCGGATCAGGAAGCTCCTGAAGATGACCATTATTTGCATTTTGTCCGTCATAAATCGCGATTGTGGCAAACAATTGAACCGTCTTCTTTTCTAAAGGTAAGGCTTTGCCCGCCGATCCGGTTGGTTGCTTTGGCAAACCTTTTAGAGCATTCGGATTCAATGCTGGTTCTGGCATTTTAGGAAGAGATGCTTCAAACACACCCAATCGAAGAGTATCGTTCCAGAAGGACTCGAAACTAGAAAGAGATTTTGCCATTGGGAAAACATGTTTCTTCCAATGCGCTTTCAAATAGCGGTACCAAGATCCGGCATCAAACACATTGCCTTCGCCAGGCAAATTGCCGGTCGGGGCTTTCGGACCAACCACAAACGCGTCAAGCGATGGGACGATTCCAGAAAACCATTTAATAAGGCTTGATTCTAAAGAACGCGTGTCATGGATAGGTTGGATAACGGGCTGCTGAATCGCGTAAACGCCAACAAAAGAGACCACATCGCCCCAACTTTCCAAAAAGGTTCCCGAGGGCGCCAAATACTTCCCAAAAATGGAAGTTTCATCAACACGGTCGGTTGTACTCACAACAAGCTTCACCTTTTTAAGCGCTTTCTCTAAACCGAGATCCGAAGGGGCGCTATAAATAGGGTTCGCACCGTCAATGATGAGAACATCAATTTTCCCACTCTCGATTTCAGAAACCAATCGTAAAAGATCGGAATACTTCCCTTTTGACTGAAGCGAAGGCTGACTTCGGACAATCGTACTTCCGTCATTACCGAGCGCTGCGTTGAGAAGATTCACTGCAACTTCGAGCTCCATGCCGTAAGACGTGGCGCTCGCCATTCCGCCAGCAATCACAATCGAGTGTCCCTTCTGATCGGCCAATTGTTGGCCAACGTTGAAAAGAACATCTTCAGGAACACCTGTTGCTGCAGAAACCGCCGCTGGTGTGAAGGCACTTACTGCCGCAACAAAGGCGCCGTTTTTCCCAACTCCCCTTTGAATGATAACAACATTGGCAATAGCCAAGGCAATTTGCGGCAAATCTTTAGGATTAACAGGAAAGCGCTCATCGGCGTTCATTCCCGTGAGTGACATTTGACCTTCAAACGACACCAATTTATTCATATTTGAATCGGGATTCCTCCGAGAAGAAAAAGCCTTTGTAAATTCTACAGGCG
>JALSKP010000375.1 GCA_026988815.1 Myxococcales bacterium
AGGTCGCAAAATCTATTCCTGACTTTTCTACCTTGGTCGCGGCCATCGACGCTGGTGGAGTAGCTGACGCTGTTGTGAATGCCGGACCCTTGACTATTTTCGCACCCACAAATGCGGCCTTCGAAAAATTGCCCAAAGGAACAGTGGAGACACTGCTCAAGCCTGAAAATAAATCCAAACTTGCCTTTATTTTAACCAACCATGTTGCGCCATCGAATTACGATATGAAGACCCTCAAGAAGAACGTGAAAAAGGGCCGCAAGCTCTACATGGCTTCGGGGAAATATCTTGAAGTTACACGAGAGGGTGATGAAATGAGCGTTGGCGGGACGAAAATTCTTAAAAGCGTGAAAGTAAGTAACGGATGGATCCACGTTGTCGGCGATGTTCTCGTCCCCAAAAATTAGTATAGGAGTTTACAATGAAGAAGAAGATGATTTATACATTGGTTTTGGTAATGTCGCTTACTATCCTTTCTTGCAATAAAGGCAAGGATGCCGAAGCGCCCAAATCCAGTGAAAGCAAGATTGAGAAGAAAAGTGATCCTGCAAAAAAAGAAGTGGCTTTGAAAGAAATCGATCCCAAAGAAGATCTAGGCATCGGTCCTATTAAGAGTAAAATCACCTTGGCTGCATTGGACGATGCGATGGCCGACAAGGGTAAAACGATTTACAAAGAGAAGTGCACTGCCTGTCACAAAATGAAGAAGCGATACATCGGTCCGGGGCTCAAAGGTGTTACGACACGACGTCGACCAGAGTGGATTATGAATATGATTCTCAATCCAGTGGAAATGGTTGCCAAAAATGCGGCAGCGAAAAAATTACTCACCGAGTACAGCGCACCGATGGCTGACCAAGGGGTAGGAGAAGAAGGCGCTCGCGCCATTCTTGAGTATTTTAGAAGAGTTGATTCGAAATAAAGGAGTATATGATGAACAAAAATAGATTTTCAATCCTGGGGGCAGTGCTTTCACTGACACTCATCGGGGCTCTCGGATGTGAAGACATCGGAGCGCCAAAAACCAAAGAGCAATCCAGCAAAAGTTCGGCAGGAAAAGGCCTGTTGGGCAAGAGTATGGCTGAGAAAGCCTTCGTACCACCCGGCGAATACGACGATTTTTATGCCTTCGTATCTGGCGGTTTTAGTGGACAGTTGGCCGTGTACGGCCTTCCTTCTGGACGCCTTTTCCGCGTCATTCCCGTTTTCTCCCAAGACCCCGAAAAGGGATACGGCTATAGTGAGGAAACCAAGGCAATGTTGGAAACCTCCCATGGCGCAATTCCGTGGGGAGATTCTCACCATCCCGACATTTCCCAAACCAAAGGTGAACTTGACGGACGTTGGGTTTTCATCAACGAAAACAATACGCCCCGTATTGCTCGAATTGATTTAACGACCTTTGAAACCGCTGAAATTATAGAAATTCCAAACTCAGCGGGAAATCACTCCTCCTCCTTCGTGACTGAAAATACCGAATACGTCGTCGCGGGTACGCGCTTCTCGGTTCCGATTCCCCAAGAGGATATATCGATTAAAAAATATAAGGAGAAATTTAAGGGTGCCCTTTCTTTCCTCAGCGTTGATCCAAAATCAGGTGAGATGGATATCAAATTCCAAATTCTTATGCCTGGATTTAACTACGATCTTTCGCATCCTGGTCGCGGAAAATCCCACGGTTGGTTCTTCTTTAGTACCTATAATACCGAGCAAGCCAATACCCTCTTAGAGGTTAACGCTTCGCAGAACGATAAAGATTTTATCGCTGCCGTGAATTGGAAAAAAGCTGAGGAATACATCAAAGCCGGAAAAGGCAAGATGGTCCCTGCACGTTATGCGCACAACAAATTCAACGAAGAGACCCACACCGCAACAACGGAATGGGGAAAGGAAGTCTTGGTTCTTGATCCAACAGAACTACCGGGACTGGTTTACTTTATGCCCACACCTAAGTCTCCACACGGTTGCGACGTCGATCCTAGCGGTGAGTACATCGTCGGAAGTGGTAAACTTGCAGCCGAGTTAACCGTTCACTCTTTCAGTAAAATGCTCAAAGCCATTGAGGGAAAAAAATTCGACGGAGAGTCCAATGGCATTCCAATTCTAAAGTACGAAGAGACCCTTGCAGGCGCGGTTAAGCAACCAGGCTTGGGGCCACTTCATACAGAGTTTGATGGCAAAGGTAACGCCTATACTACCTTCTTTATTTCTTCTGAAGTTGTGAAATGGAAGTTGGGTACATGGGAAGTACTAGATCGTAAGCCCGTTTACTATTCTGTAGGCCATCTCATGATTCCCGGCGGAAACTCGCGTAATCCATTCGGCAAGTATCTCCTTGCGATGAATAAAATTACCAAAGATAGATACCTGCCGACCGGGCCAGAGGTCAGTCAGTCCGCACAGCTCTTCGATATCAGCGGTGATAAAATGGAACTCATTCTCGATTTCCCGACCATCGGCGAGCCTCATTATGCCGCTGGAATACCAGCCGATAAACTGATGAAAAAGTCTAAAAAGATTTACAAACTCAGCGAGAATAAACATCCCTATATGATCAAAAACGAAGGCGAAGCCAAGGTCGTGCGTGAAGGCAAAAACGTTCATATTTATATGTCGATGATTCGTAGCCACTTTGCACCCGATAAT
>JALSKP010000376.1 GCA_026988815.1 Myxococcales bacterium
CAAGGACTGGAAATCAAATATTGTGCTGGATCTTGATGCCAGATGGCCAAGTTTTGCAACCGACCAGCGTTTTTCAATCGCTTTGCGGCCCCAAGTTCGTTACGGCAAAAAAAGGGGCTTTTTCGTTAAAACGCTGCTCAAAATTGGCTATGTTGCCTACCCAGAGTACTTGATTTCCGGACGCGAACTCAATCAGAATCGTGAAGGTCTAAAGCTGGAAAGTGGTTGGGTGTTCAAGGGGCGTTCATCGATAAGTGCTGGTTTTGAAACGAATTTCACGCAGTATTTGAATGCCAAATACGATGCACAAAATACCGCTGGCGACACCATTGATGCCGTGGACTCCAAAAGTTATCGCAGCTACGAACCCTTCGTTAACGGTGTTTGGCGCATTACGAAAAAGATAAAAGTCCGTGGGAAGTACAAACTACAAATCCACGATTCCATACACTACGATCGCGATACCCAAGGAAGGGATAAAAACGCAAAAATCGAACGAAGATTTATTAGTAATTATTATGACTATACCCGTCATCGATTACGGCTGGATGTATCAGCAAAAATATCTAAGGATCTAAAAGTCTCTCTTTTGGGCGAAGTTTGGACGAGGACCTTTGCAGATTACGAGGCACGAGACGCAGACAATAAGTGGATCGAAGAAAAACGCACAGATCAAAGTCTTGAGGTTGGACTTGAAACGGCCTATCGCGTATTCAGTTTTGGTGAAAAACCATTTGCCAGCGCCATCTATCTGACTGGCCTCGTCTCGTTATTGAAACGAAGTTCGAACATGGAGCGTGAAGTTTCCTTTGCAACAAATTACGATGTAACACGCTTATTCTTGGGTCTCGAATTTAGATCAAAATAAGACTAGGAATTTCTAGCGCGACCTTTGGTGAATCAACGCGAAAAGAGTAGGATAGATTTACCAGATCTAGGAGTCGCTATGTCAAATTACAATTACGCGAATTTCAGTTCCAAACATTTCGATCTCCTCAATTTTAAAGGACCCAAGGTCGGCGAGAAAGCGCCTGATGGTTCTGTGCTGAAAACCGACGGCACCCAGGCGTCGCTTCTCGATTTTGAGGCTCCATTTTTTGTTCTCGAAACGGGGAGCATCACCTGTCCACTTTTTCAAACACGACGTCGCAAAATGACGGACCTCGTTCTTGAATTTCCCGATGTGGATTTTGGCATCCTCTACATTCGAGAGGCCCATCCCGGCACTAAGATTTCTTCCCACCAATCGCTCGAAAATAAAAGGGATTGCGCGACACGCCTTGCCTCCGAAGACAACGAGAAGAGGGATATTCTGGTCGACGGGACGGCCAGCCACCAACCGCGGTTTCTTTTTACCCGCCAATCCACCCCTGGCTCTTTCGATTCTAAAACGAGGGGGAAAGGGGCAACCTGGGATTTCCTAAAAAGCCTTCCCACGTTGATTTGGATGAATTTTATTGTGCACAACATCAAAGTACTTCTTAACAAACCAAGCAGTGCAGATGTTAACTGTTAGAAGAAATTGTTTCGATCCAGGCATCCAATGCTTCGTTGATAATCGCTCCACATTTCCTAAACTCTTCAACATCTTTTCCCACGGGATCGTGAATGTCATCAAGCTTCACGTATTCCCAAAGACGAACAACAACATTCGCGCTTTGGGATAGTTTGAGAACATGCGCCGCGTGTTTGGGAGACATACACACAATGTAATCGCACGCCTGAACAAATCCCTTTGAAATACCCTGAGATCGGTGTTGGCTTAAGTCCAAATTATACTCGGTGGCAATGCGTTGACTATTCTGTGCCGCCGGTTGCCCATTTATATTTAGGGTGCCTGAACTGATGATACGTTTGGGAATATCTTTAGCGTCAAATTTTTGGTCGGCCATCACGGCCGCCAAAGGAGAGCGACAGATGTTTCCGCTGCATACGAACATGATTCTGAGGGTTTTCACTTTGATCGCTCTTCAAAATAATCAAGATAGGCTGATGGGAAAAAATCTAAATCCGCATCGGCGATTCTATTGCTAAGATCGGCGCCAGAGAGGGTGTGCCAATACAAAACATTTTTTTTATCCAGACTGCCGTGCTCATGTAAGGCGGCCACCGTTTTTGCAGTATAGGTGGGTTCAAGCTCAAGCACATCTGCGTAGGCTTTGATTTGAGCCACACCCGCTTCGGTGCTCAGACCGTAGCCTGAACCGAATGCATCGTTGATCATCTTAAAATTGGCGTGTTTTAATTTTGGGGCCTCTATTCCAAAACCGCGTAAGATTTCCCCGCTTTGGTTCGCAAGACGACATGCCAGGGGAATGTTAGACACAAACTTTTCAACCACTCTTACACCAATGACCTGGATGTTCTTTCCCGCCATTGCAAAACCCAAGGTTAATCCCGCCAAGGTTCCACAGGTTCCCGCCGCGACGTAGATTTCGTCTGGGCAGGGAAGCTCCCCGGCGTCGATTTGATCACATAATTCTAAGGCCGCGTTCACGTATCCCAGTGTTCCAACCGGAGAAGAACCGCCTCCAGGAATGTAATAGACCTCCGGTTCGGTAGATAACCATTCCTTGAGTTTTACCTTAAACAAGGCCTTGGGCAGACCGGTTTTATGACCGATGAGATGAAGCTTTGGGCGA
>JALSKP010000377.1 GCA_026988815.1 Myxococcales bacterium
GAGTTATTGCAGGTTGTGGTTCGTATAAAATTAAAAAATATCCCTTTTTGGCGATGCTCGCCGTTCATAGCGAGTTTGGTCCAATTGTAATCGATGCTCCCTTTGGACACGAAGGCCCACAAAACGGCGGATTCATCGCCAATTCTTCGATGAAATTATTTGGCTCGGAGTTCAAAACAAAATGGTCCATTATCGAACGTATTCGTCAGATTGGCTATAAATCGGCCGATATAGATCACGTCTTGCTCACCCATTTACATTTTGACCACACCGGTGGAATGAAAGAATTGGCCCACGCAAAATTTTATGTTCACGAACCTGAGTGGAATTTTGCCTTGTCGAAAAAAGCAACAATGTCCAAGGGATATAGTAAACAAGACTACCAAGCATTAAGAAGCGTAGAGACCTATTCGCTCCCTGAAGGTGGAGATATTTTTGGAGATGGATCAATTGTAGCCGTCGATCTTCGAGGACATAGTCCTGGCCAGGTTGGATTTCGTATTCAATTGGGGGAGGGCGGCGAGGTCATACATGCCGCCGATGCGGCCTACACCTTGGGTCAGATTTCCCACGGTCATTCTTTGGGAACGATGTCCAAATTTTCCTGCTCGAATTACGAACAGGCGGTGGGTACCTTAGAGACAGTCCGAGGGATGGCCTACAGTAATCCCGATGCCCGCTGGATAACCTCCCATGACGATAGTCTGGGACGCTTGTGCGAAAATGGTCCTATTTCGTTGATTGGAGATTAGCGCATGAAACACCTTCGATATGGTCTTCTTCTTTGCCTCATTTTATTGTGTCTTCCAGCCACTTTGAGCGCTCAGCTCTACGGTACACCAGACGAAAATACGGGTTTATTTATTTCAGCGACGACGACAAGTACAGGTATCGCGGCGGGACTTATTATTCTGGCGGTGGCCGAGGTCAATCGAAGTCCCCAAAAAATAAATGCTTTTCTCAAGCAAAACGGAAAGGATTTTCAAGCGGAGCTGATTTTGGGCGCTGGCCAAACCCTTGATGATTTTGCCTACCTTCTGGCGATCGAAGATAAACACCTTAAGGGTTTCCAAAAATTGATGCGTAAAAATAGAACCTTTGTTAACGCATTGGCTCAAGACTCTTCCATCGAAAACACAACGAAACTCCTTGCCTGGATAGAAGAATTTTATCCCTTAGAGTCGTCAAAACATTCGAGCTAGGTTCTTTTGTACCCACGAATAATTCTATTCAGCATTACTCTCTTTCTTTATAGCGGACAGCTCCACGCTGAATTGCCATCGACTAAAAACCTAGAAAAGTGGGCTGCATCGCCGCTTAAAAAAGACGTTCATTTTTTATATCAACATCATAAAATTGAACTCATTTTTTCTCCCCTCATTAGCCAAGAAGAAGTAACAAGCTTTACCAAAGGCGCTGCATCTTTGCCCCGAAGTTATTTCCGTGCCTTGGGGAAGCCGATTCGAATAAAGCGTGTCGCCAAGCCGTGTATTTTTGGAATTGGTCGGGCCAATAAAGGGTGTCCAAGCGTTGATAAATCCGGCGCTTTTTTGGTCTACGATCTCCCTCCCGTGCAAGGCGCAGGGCCAGTGGAACGCTACGATCAGTTGACCTCCAAACAGAGTATAGATCTTCAACGGCGCCGAGCGATGATACATGCAGTGTTCTATTTGAGCCCCGATTTGCGGACTTGGTCAGAGGAACAATCTTGGAAAGATATCAACGGATGGACCTCACAAAATACAGTTCTAAATCGCGATGCATGGGGATTTAGCCGTTATTTGGGGGCTATCGCGCCCATGTTTGATTTGATTACATTCGCTGAAAGTTTCTTTGTACGTTTTCAAGATGTTACATCTGAGAAGCTCGATCCCAATCGAAGTGTGCAATGTCAATCTTTTGCAAAATCTCGTTTTTTCAAAAAACGTATTGCTCAATCGGATCCCAAATGGTTCCGGAAATATTACAAATCCTGTCCAGATTTTGAAACTTGGGCGAACCTTTCTTCATTAAAATCGATAGATATTCTTCTGGCGTCGGCTACCGCAGATCGACCGGAGTCCCTGTACGGGCATCTTCTTTTGCATCTCGTGTACGATGGCAAAAGCCGAGGGTTTGAACCCGTTTACCAATTCGGCGTTGTGACGGACAGTGATGTGGGTTTTGTCGATTATTTTGTAAAAGGGTTATTAGGCGGATTTATTTCCATCCTCGACGTCTCATCTTACCGCTCTACCGATAAGCGCCTTCTGCGTTTTGAGGGGCGAAATATTAAACGTTTTAAGTTGAACTTAAGTCCCAAACAGCGTGCCCAGGTGTTGGAACGTATTTGGGAAATCGAACGTCGTCATCGATATTCCTACGTTTTTTTCTTCAACAATTGCGCCTCCTTTCTTTACGATCTCGTAGGCGGTGCGCTCGATATACATTTTCCAGGCCGGTCATCTTTTATCATATCGCCCTCTGATGTTTTGGATGCATTTGCCGAGGTGGACAACGGAAAACGAGGAAAATTACTGAGCAAAGAACCGCTCATCCATCTTTCTTCAAGAGAGCGTGCCCTGCAGTCAATTGTTCTAAGAGAGGACTTGTTGGAAGAGGCGGGTTTAAAAAATCTGATATCCAAGCTTAATCATTATTC
>JALSKP010000378.1 GCA_026988815.1 Myxococcales bacterium
AGACGAGGTTTCGAGTAAACCGGAGAACCTCTCCGCTTCCATCGCCAAGACGAGTGTAAAGGAAATTCAGGATGTGCAACCTCTAAAAGGGGTCACTGACGCAGCTTCGGGCGCCGTCAATGTTTTATTGCGAGCCCAACGCGTCAGTGAAAACATGAAACCCAAACGTGATTTTTTACTCGCCGGGAATCCCCTTCCAGAGAAAAAAGTGGTTGGAAAAAGGACGAAATCAAAGCGTCGCTTTGTACGGCGAAGAAAAAAGAAAGCCACCAAAGCGCAAAAGAAAAAGTTTAAAGCTGATTTAGAAAAAACCTTTTAAAACCTAACGTTCCAAAATAACAAGGGTTTCTATGTGAGATGTGCGTGGAAACATGTCGGCAAAAAGCAAGGTCTTCACCTTAAAAGCGCCCTCCACAAGAATGGAAAGATCACGAGCTAGAGTAGCCGGGTCACATGAAACGTATATGACTTTACTACATTTCTTTTCCGCAGCCAGAGCTTCGCACACAATTTGAGCACCCGCCCGAGGTGGATCCAAAACGGCGATTGGAGAAATTTTGGGCACTTTCTTGAAGAGATCCACGCGTGCTAGATTCAGGTTGCTGCACTTGAATTTTGTCGCAAGCGTACCCGCAATTGCTATGGATTCCGAACTTGCCTCAAATGCAAATGTTGTCCGTGTTTGGGCTAGGTATCGAAAGGTTAAATTTCCATATCCACAAAAATATTCTGAAACCTCAGAACCTTTGGGAATATGAGAGGCAACAAAATTACCAATATGTTCGTTCACAAAGGTATTCGCCTGACGAAATTGACCAGGGGAGATGTTTACCTGATGGGTCTTCCCATCATATTGTAAATCGATGCTCACCTTCTCTCGATCCCCTAAAAATTTATCCTGGATCTTAAGTCCCGAAATACCGTCTTGGTCTGCCAATTTTTTTAACGCAAACGATTTCGTCGTGATATAGGCGTTATCTCCATCTACTTCAAAACGCACATCTGCTTTTTGGGTTCGACTACTTCTCAATGCGTCGTGTGCCAGAAGAACAGCATGTTTAATCTGCGGTGCGACGACCAAGCACTCATAGACCGAGGCAACTTCTTTGGTTTTCTTCGCGTGAAATCCCAATCGGACGCCGTCCCAATGATAGGTCGCCCGAACGCGCCATTCTTTATCAGGCACCTCTTCTTCCATAAGAGCCTCAAAAGCCGGAAGAGGAATTTTGCTGATTCTTGAAATCGTTTGATAAGCCGCTTCTTGCTTTAATTTAAAATGGGAGCGCGTATGCCAGAAGGAGCATCCTCCACAACGGGCAGCATGAACACATTCGGGTTCAATACGATCCTCAGACGCCTCAAGGATCTTCCGAATCCTAGCCTGGGCGAATTTCTTTTTTTCCTTGATGATGTCAACTTCCACAACTTCGTTGTGTAAGGCGCCTTCAACGAATACGGTTTTCCCGTTTTCTAGGTTTGCGATGCCATCGCCAGAAAGCGTGACAGATCTAATTTTTAGTGTTTCTTCCATGCTCCCCTCTTATGCACTTAGCGTGAAAATGTCTACCTCATTCGTCGGGTCTTTGTTTGGCCTGGTGACTATAAGTATATTTTCCTGTTTCGATTCTCCTGCCTTTGCAAAAGACAAGACGAAAGCAATCATGATAAGGAGGACAGACTGCGAAGGTGCATTCGATGACGTTCTCAATCCAAACCCTAGTTCGATTGGCTTTCTTTATCCTTCTTGTTGCACTCAGCAATGAGGCGTTCGCCCAAGACCAAGATCAGTTTCGATCGGTGTCCGTACTCCCTCGGCTCAAAAGTTCCTTCACTTTTGGCGGAAGTCTAAATCCACGTTTTCAACTCACCGAAAAGGGTCGTCCTCTTCCTAAATTTGAATTGGGGATCGCCGGCGGATATTCTTTCTTCTTCGATCTTCACGGAAAAAAACGTTTTAGACTGTTACTCGATCTAGATTACGCAGGATTTGAGGCCGATAAAAGTAGCGCCTCGATTGGCATAAGAGGGATCTATAGTTCAAGAGTCTATGGTCCTCATTTTGGATATGGTTCTTTGGGTCTAACATCGATTTTGAGACTCACCCGACTGGAAAAAGAAATTCCCCAAAATGGCATCGAATTTGGCCCAGGTTTGGAGCTCGCGTTTGGGTCTTTTTTTCATAGCCAACCTTACCTTTTTGCGGAGATTTCCAATTCAGTTTTTTTAACCTATTCGACCATTAACCGGTCGTTTTCTGTTTTCGCGAAAGTTGAGCTAAGATTTGATTGGGCCTTTCGAGATAGAAGCGTTCACACCGACATCAACGATAACAAATGGGAGTAAGGCCGCAGAGCTTTTGGGATAAGAATAGGAACCGCGGGTAAAGTTGGAGTCCAATTTTTGCGCCCGCCCATACCAAGGAGGAAGTCGACCAGGCCAGGACCTACGCGTTGGGCGGACAAGAAAAATCTAGAGCGGAAGGCTGGGTTGGCCCGAATGTTGCGGTAGTATTAATTGCTGTTTTAGAAGGAACACAGCACGCCGACTTAAGCGTGACGTGCCAGCGTGAAATACCAAATTCAGGTCGCCAATTTTTATAGGGACACCATCGACATCATAGTCGATATCGATCTTGGTTCC
>JALSKP010000379.1 GCA_026988815.1 Myxococcales bacterium
TATCCACGGGTTGCGATTCTAAGTTGGCGCATTGCGTTCTCAGGACGATTGGCCGCCGTCGAAATTTCGGCCGCGTTTTTTAAGAAGACACGATAGGCTTTCGATGAATGATGTTTGGAAAATTGATCGAGCCAGAAATCGGCCGCGGCAAAATCACCGGTACCTACACCTATGATAAATTGTGAAAGCTGCTCCAATCCTTCTTTAGAAGGCTGCGGGATTTGGTAAGTTTGACTACTAATGATTGGGGGGATGTCAAAGCTTCCGAACACCTCAGGATGGTAGGCTCGCCAGAGACCCGGAATAGCAATTTTTGTTTGCCCCTCCTTACAGCTCAAGAACCCGTCGACGGAGAGACGCGCAGCATTTTTGGAAATATCAAACGCGCTTGTTTGTGTTGGAAAAGGGGCTGATATTCGACTTTTATCAGCGCCAGCGAAGCAGCCTTGGTCGGCAATTCTACCCAAGGTCGGATAGTCTTCAGTGTTCGAGGCGATTGCGAAATATGCGGCAGGAAGGGTGCCCTCGACGATAATAGATCGGTTCGATATCCGTGCTATCGCAACACGTTGGAAAGGGAATTGTTGGTTTTCTTGAGAAATTTGGATCGTCTTGGATCCCTCGTCGGCGCGCTTGAAAATATGGAAAATGATATTGGGTTGGTAACCTTGCATACAATCTTGAGTAAGGCAGGTCGACCACTTTTCTAAATCCTTTTCACTGAAGTCGGAAAGATGGAAGCCGTCTGATTGATTTGATTTTAAAGGATCTGAATCCAAACGTTGGAGAATCAATCCCCAGATATTGACCTCGACGACGGCAAAAGTATGGGCGTCCTCCACGTTGTCGCCACCATAATGGAGAATGCCTCCTACGCCGATTCCCTCGACGAGGCCGTCACCCGTATAGGCCCACAATCCGTCCTGCTGCAAAAACAAATCGCCCCGTTTTTCGTCGTCCTCGTCGTAGACCGATTGAATGCCACCTATGGCGTCTTCGGAACGAGGTTGAATGGAGGCACATGAAAAGAAGAATAGAACAATTACGAATCTAAGATTCATGGGTATAGGAGGGAAATAGGAGTGTTAGCAATCAAGAAGGTGTCACCGTCGACGAGTTCCACAGCGCCGGAAAGTCGAATATAAACCCCGGTGATGCTGTTAAGATCGTTGATAATATAACCGCCATCGACAAACTGGATAGCAGCGTGGGGAACAGAAATGGAGGGGTCATTCACGAATGCAGTATTCATGTTCGTCATCTTGGCGCGTCCAGCGATGTTTGCGATATAGAGTTCATTCTGAACAAACCAAACCGCACCTTGTATTCCTCCAACACAAATCTGGATCAACCGAGGTGGAGCAGGTAAGGGACCGCCGTATACGTGGGTGTCGTTGCCTGCAATGGATGGGCTGTCCCACGTCGAACGGAAAATAAAACGATGGTTACCGATGGCAATCTCATCGTGATCTTCTAAAGGGAGTTCATTTTCGATACGTAGAAAAACACCGTTTTTACTACGAATATCCTCCACGCTTATCGCGCCATTATTGTTCTGGATCAACGCATGCCAGTCGTCCACAAAAGGACCAGGCAAATGAACATCGGCCATCGCTCCCCCTATTGAAAAGGGGCTATGCGTGATCGGAATCAAGGCCTCGCCGTTCTGATCGTGGTAGGCGAGCTGCGGAAAAGAAATCGCCCGGTGATCGGCAGTCGTCTGCCTCGCTGCTTCAACGCCTGAACGATTGAGTTCTACACTCGAATAGACTTCCGAATCCTCCTCACTTGGAAGGATAAACGGAATATCTGAATTTTTTCCGTGGGTTGCGATAGCATCACCTTGATAGGATTTGGGGCAGCCTAGGGGTTTTTCCCCAGAACTTCCATAAAAAAAAAGCGCGCTCGATACCAGACCTACAGGCCAGAAATCGAACCCCACCCGACGATACTCAGCCTCCCTAAGATTGAACGTTGTTAATCATTTTTCCTAAAAGTGTTTGTAAAGACGGGGAAACCTATTTTCCAGGAATTGAAATCCGAGAGAAAGAAGAGTGGGACTGAGGAGTGTCTGATTAAAGACGATCCGAAATTCCGTCGAAAATGAATTGATTTGAGGAACATCCCGTTTGGGTTACCGTAGATTGCGTATAAATAAATCTAATCCGGGTATACCCCAAGGCAGGCTTCGCACACCACAGAGGGTTACCCCTACAGATCAAATTCAATCTCCGACTGCCTTTAATCAGACACGACTGAGGAAGGCGTTTACTATCGGTCATAGAAATTGTATGAGGACGACGTATTGATATGAGGTGTAAACGTGTCAACAGAATCTCCACCAGAATTAACGCAGGGAAACATTTCTTTTCTTCATTTGGGGTTTAGGCCCTTTTTTTTCGGAGCGCTCGCCTTTGCGATCCTTTCAATTATGATTTGGATGTTTCAGTTTACCTTTCATCAATCCGTCATCTCTGCTTTCTATCCTATGATTGCCTGGCACGCGCATGAAATGATTTTTGGATTCTCTACCGCTGTGATTGCAGGCTTTCTACTCACTGCGGTGAAAAACTGGACGAAGATTCAAACCCTCCACCAAACGCCGCTGTTGTTGGTGTTTTTGATATGGTTGGCC
>JALSKP010000380.1 GCA_026988815.1 Myxococcales bacterium
TTCACGCACGTCGTGCACTCGCAATTAGTGAAAGGTTGGCCCATTTGTATATCGTATCAAAAGCGATTCTCCTACGATCCGAAATTGCCTGGGTTAGGGGCGACCTCAAAATTGCAAAAGAGTTCGCGCTAGAAGCCGAAGTTATCCACGAAGAAATTAAAGATTATCATGGTTTGGCGCTGACGAAATCTTTTCTCGCGCTCTACGCCTGCGAAAGCGGCGGGTTTAAAAAAGCACGCTTTTTAACCCAACAATCCTTAGAGATGAGTGGCAAACGCGGCCTTGGTCTTTATCAAGCTCAATTCGTATTGTTGCACGGGCTAGTACACGAAAGAGAAGGAAATCTAGAAGAAGCACTCGCCCATTTCGGCGAGGCCTTGGCGTTGGCCGAGTGGTCAGATAATCACGAAACAGCGTCGTACGCGGCATCGTGTTTGGCCAAAAACCATATCGCCGTGGGCGACTTTAGCCAGCTCAAAGAAGAGGTCGCCATCGCGCGAGGGCATGCAGATAGAATCGGAAATAATCTGACAACCTCTTTTGCGATTTCTGCGGAAGTGATTACCTACGCTTTGCTTGAGGATGAGGGAAGTTCGATTTCTCTGAAAGAACTGATTCACCTCAACCAAAAACATGAGGGGCTCCATATTCCAAAACGGATGTTTGAAACGGCCATTGCCGCGTTAACATTTCGAAGGGATAGTAAGCCAGGAACGGCGGGTGTTGACCAGCGAGAACGGTCTCAACGGACTGCATTATTGATTGCCGATATCTTGGACGAAATGAACGAATCTCCCTTGGCCAACGACCTAAGAACGAAGATACATGTATGACTGAATTGAAGTTATCAATAGATAAAGATGTAATTGATGAATACCAAGGGCCGGTCCCAAAACATATTGGTGTGATCATGGACGGTAATGGACGTTGGGCGCGAGAGCGCGGAATGATGCGTATTCGCGGTCATCACGCTGGTGCAAAAACGGTGAGAACCATTGTCGAATCTTGTCGATATTTGGGATGCCAAGCGCTGACTCTTTATGCCTTTAGCGCTCAAAACTGGGGCCGCCCTGAAGACGAGGTTAAAGGCCTCATGAGTTTATTTGATCTCTACATCAAGAAAGAGCGCAAAACGATTCTTGATAATGGCATCCAGTTACGCGTGATTGGAAAGCGCGCGCGTTTAGGACCCAAACTGATCAAAGCCATTGAAGGCCTGGAAGAGGTTAGCCGACACAATAGTGATATGGTTTTACAGGTGGCGGTCAGTTATGGCGGGCGAGAAGAAATTCTTCGAGCGGCCAAGGAGATTGCAAGACTTGCAAAAGAAGAAGACCTCGATCTGGACGACATTAACGAAGAGATGTTTTCGTCAAAAATGTACAGTCCCGACCTTCCAGATCCCGAACTCATTATTCGAACAAGTGGAGAATTTCGCGTTTCAAATTTTCTCACCTGGCAGAGTGCCTACTCCGAATTTTATGTTAGCGATTTGTATTGGCCCGATTTTAATGAGCAAGAATTTGTAAAGGGGCTCAATAGTTTTGGCGGGCGTGAACGACGTTTTGGTAAAACGGGAGAACAAGTTAAAAACGAGGTCTCCTCGTGATTTCTCTTTTTGCAGAAGAACCCAAGAAAGACTTGTCTACCATTGCTGTGGTTTCAGCATTTGAAGCAACAGGAAGAATGGGATTATTGCGTGATAGTGCGGTTATTTCCAAGCGTGGATACGCCGCGACGGGCGCAACGAGCGCCATTGATATCATCAACGCCTACGACGATGTTTCCCGTTTTGAACTTTCTTGTGAAGTGCTTTCCAAATCACTTAAAACAATGTTTGAACAAACACCTCTTGCCATCAAAATTGGTCGTATTGTCAGTGAGGCCCAAGTAGACGTCGTCCGCGAGTTTACCAAAGATTGCGATATCCCTGTGGTATTAGATTTATCATTTCAGTCTAAAAGTGGACACGAACGGACATCCAAAAAGACGATCGATTTGGCAATGAAATTGCTAATAAAGGATACGACTTTACTAATGTTGAATCACCAAGAAGCCCAAACGCTCTCAAAAATGACGGTCTTTGAACCGCGCTCAATGTGTGAGGCCGCCAAAGCAATCTATGATATTTTTGGGGTTAATACCTTGATTTCCGGCGGCCATTTAGACCGCATTATTCGGGATATGTATTTCGATGGTTCGTGTTCTGAATTTGGTGCAGATCACATAAAAGGTCAATTTTTTGGAACGGGCGATACCTTTTCTTCACTCATTACGGCGGCCCTAGCTTCCTCCAATAGCGTGGGAGATGGGATCGCCGAGTCACGTGAATTAATGTCGATCGCTATCTCAAACTCCCACAAGGTCGGCGATTGGAGTATCGTCATGCTACCGTGAAATTGCGGGGTCCCACCCTCTCCTGGATTGGCGCCCAAGTGGGTGTTCCTGTCGTAAACGCGAAAGATGACGCGCTCATGATTGATTCATTTGTAATCGATACCCGTCATCCCTTTTCACCCAATTCACTTTTTGTTGCGCTCAAAGGAAAAAATTTTGATGGGCACGATTACCTTCCTCAAGCCGTTGAGGCTGGCGCAAAGTGCCTACTTTTGAGCGAAAAAAAA
>JALSKP010000381.1 GCA_026988815.1 Myxococcales bacterium
CCAAGCCGCAAAAGATCTCCCTTTGAACGAAAGTTCCTATACTCAACTTCAAGCCCATCTCATGGAAGGTGAGGCGGGAAAGAGACTCAAAAGGAGCATCGAAAGTTTACAATCCAACGCAGAACAAGTGGGCAAAAAAAGCGCGACAATCGAAGCTCGAATGGCTATCGACTTAGCCCAGCTTTCTCACAAAATGCGTTTCCAAACTCAACAAAAAATATTCGTTCACCCTCGACAAGACGATGCCAAATACGAAATGGGGACGACCAGCAAACGAACCGTGGAAGAGAAAGGTAAAGTGCGTGGTGGTTATACCTGGCGACAGGCACGCGCTCGCGCCGAGGAAATGGTCAAATGGCCAGAACTTCAGAAAGACGGCATTCGCAATAGCCTCACCCAACTTCTCACAGAAAAGGACCCCAAAAAAGCAATTCAGAGCGTTCTTTCCTCCCATCCTCAACACGCAAAAATGGTAGCCGCGCTTACTAAATATCGAAAAATAGTTAAAGAGGGCGGATGGAAAGAAGTCAAAGAAGAAAAAGGTCTCCGAAAAGGAAGTAAAGGCAAGGTCGTCTCAGATCTTAAAGCGCGACTGAAGATAGAGGGCTTTTTCCCAGTCAAGTCCGAGGTCAGCGAAAACTTTGGAAAAGAACTCGATACGGCTGTCCGTGATTATCAAGAGACCCATCAAATGGATACCAACGGCATTGCTCACAAAACCTTTTGGAAAAGCCTAAATGTTCCTGCAGAAAAACGCATGAAACAAATTGCTATCAACTTGGATCGAATTCGAAAATCAAACATCAGGCACGATAAAGATAAGTTGTATGTTTATGTAAACGTACCCGATTTTCACGCTGAGGTCTGGGAAAATCAGGAGCGTAAAATGCGCTTTCGTGTTGTGGTTGGTAATAACGGGCGAGTACTCGACCAAGAAACCAAAAAGTGGGAGCGCGCCAATCGAACGCCAACACCACTCGCGGCCCTCATCGATCGTGTCATTTACAATCCTTACTGGAACGTGACCCAACGGGTACGCACTGGAGAGATTATCCTTAAAGTAAACAAGGCTCTCACCGTGGAATGGGAAGCCGCGAAAGCCAAAGCAGCAGCGGAAGGTAAAGACCCCTCCACGGTCAGCCATCCCTACCTCAATAAAGACACGGGAGCGATCGATGCGAGCGTCACCAAAAAAGGTAGCGTCCCTAGCTGGTACGCACAGCACGGCTATGAAGTCGTCGGAGCCGGACGAGGGTACGAGTATGTTCGACAAGTTCCCGGGGGCGGAAACGCACTTGGAAAAGTTAAAGTTATCTTCCCCAATTTGCACGACGTATATCTTCACGACACGCCCAAGAAAGCGCTTTTCAAAAAACCGGTGCGGGCGTTCAGCCACGGTTGTATGAGGATGCATAACCCTCTCGATTTTGCAGAATTCCTCCTCCGTCATGATAAACTCTACGAAGAAAACGATATTCCCAAGCTCCTTAAAAAGCGCTCGCCGAGCCCGATCTTTTTAAAGGAAATGGTTCCCGTTTTTGTTGAATATGTAAGCGTGCGTGTGGATGACAAAGAACGCGTTCACTTTTTGGCTGATATCTATGATTACGACGATGAGCCCATCGGAAAAATCAAACTTGCTGTCAAGTAAGCTCCCTTCTCTCTTTTGTTGGTTCGTGGCCGCTCGCGTGGTGAGCCCCGTGTGCCTCGCTTGTATTTGTACACAACCGAATATAGTACAAATATAGTAAAAACATATAGGATACATTCTTACTTACTATATTCATTTCTTAGTTTGAAAGGCTAAGTTCAGTTGCACACGCCAATCATTTCGCCAGTAATATTATTCGTTGAAACCTGACAATCATATCCAGAACGGCAGTCTGAGGTCTGTTCACACCGTTGCGCACAATGACCATTGCCTTGAGTGGCATTTAAACAAACTGTCGTACCAGGACAATCGAAGTTAAGAATACAAGGCGCAAAGCAGTATCCTCCCGGGCTCCCAGAAAGGCATCGATTGGACCAATCATCACAATCGGAAAGCCCGTTACATGCGCCTCCGACTTGAGAGTTACCGGTCGGCTTGGGTGCACATTCTTTGTTGCCGTCGCCGTCCACGTCCCAACACCCATAAACACCACCAGGTCGACAATCGTTGTCGGCTTGACAATGCGGTGAGCAAAACTTTGAGGCATAGCCCGGCATATCGATACAGTGGGTGCCCTGCGGACAGCCAAAATCATCTGTGCAAACGTCTGTACAAAACCCGCCGCCAAAATCTGGCGTGGTGATACAGCTCGCTCCAACGCAACCAGTCGGGTCAGCACATGCTCCGCCGACGTCCTCTTTTACGGATAGGACACAAACATTGTTTTCGCACGCCTTCCCGTTCGCGCATCCGCCACAATTCACAGTCGATCCGCAGCCATCATCAATACTTCCGCAAGCATTCGTTGCACATGTTTTGGGTGTACAGGAGCAGTCGTTATCGTTGGCGAAGTTACAACCCGCCGCGCAACACCCATCATCGTTCTTGCACTCCGTGAATGGCGTATTGATGCAAACGACGTTACATAAATCAGGGCGCCCCGATAAGCTATCGATCGTGCACGCGTC